>CALFYU010000248.1 GCA_937952455.1 uncultured Planctomycetaceae bacterium | reverse complement strand
TGTCCGCATGAAAATGTGGGCATCTTGACCGCCGTTCCCGGCCGCGAACTCTGGCGCGATACCTGGCGTTCGGGAATCGGCCGACTGAGCGGGCGGAGTGACGTCGCCGCGTTGGTGTTGCTTCTAGTGTTTGCCGCCTTCGTGAATGCGGCGGGGATGGTCGCGCCAGTCGTTGCCCTGACGGATGACTTCGTCGCGCGGTGGGGGTTGACGAGCCGTATCCCCGTCGTGACGGCCGGTTATCTATTGGCATTGATTGTTGCGCCGGTTATCGCGATTGCGGGAGTGTCGTATGCCAGTCGGTATGCGAGCGCTGGAGCCGAACGTTTGCCAAACGTCGCGACACGGTATGCGTACATGCTCGTGCCGTTGGGATTTTCTATGTGGGTGGCGCACTACAGCTTTCACCTGTTCACCAGCAGCGGCGCCTTCTCTGCCGCATGGCGGCGGTTTTGCAGCGACTTTGGGCTGAGCGGCGTGCAGACCGCCGCGTGGACTTGTTCGTGCGGAATGGAGACGGCCGACTGGTTATTGCGGCTGCAGATCGTGACATTGGATGCCGGTTTGTTGCTGTCGTTGTACGCCGGATACCGCATCGCCTGCGGAGCGACGAGCGGGGTGCGGGCGGCGCTGGGGGCATTTTTGCCGTGGGCGCTGCTCAGCGTGTTGTTATTTGCGGCGGGGATTTGGATATTTTTTCAACCGATGGAAATGCGCGGCGCCATGCCGATGGGGATGTGAGGGTGATACCGGATAGCCAACCTGGCATTCGCTTCGTTTGTGTACTCGTCTGTCTGGCGGGTATGACGTCGACGGCGCGCGGCGACGGGGGGACTGCCCGGTTTGCCCGCGATCTCGGCGACTATCACGTCACAGTATTCACCGCTCCCACTCCCCTGCGGGCGGGGCCGGTCGATGTGAGTGTGCTGTTGCAAGACCGTCAAACGGGGCAATTCGTGACGGATGTTGACGTCGCGGTGCGAGTTGCCCCCACGGCACGGCCGACGATGGAAAATAGATATGCAGCGACGTCCGCAGCGGCAACGAACAAACTGTTACAAGCCGCACTCTGCGAGATCCCGCGATCGGGGACTTGGACGATCGGCGTCGAACTGAGCGGGGATTCCGGCGGGCGGGAGTGTCAATTCGACGTCAACGTCGCCGAACCGCTTCCCCGCTGGGTGGAGTTCATTTTTTGGATCGGCCTGCCGTTGGTGCCGATCACGTTGTTTACGGCGCGCGAAACGATCCGTGGGCGTGCAACCGAGAGACCAACGCCAGGGAGGCTGCACCGCCGATTAGAATAACCACGAAAGACGCGAAAGAAACGAAAATTGAACTGTAGGGACGGTTGTACCAGTGGTTTTCGACTGGCAGATATCCCCGAGATGCGAGACTGAACACTTCCACAACCATACCGTCTTCGTCCGGCACAGCCGGACCTACTGTTGCATTAACTTTTTCGTGTGTTTCGCGTCTTTCGTGGTCTTATTTAATCGGTCCTCGTAGCCAACTGAGCCGGAATGTCCTAATCACGAAACGGAGAGGCGTAATAGTCACGGTAGATTCACATTGAGTTCGCAGAACAATTCTCCGATCCCACGAAAATTACAGCATAAAAACCACAGATTCTGTTCTCTTTTTGAGCGCCCAGCCGTTATTGTTGTCACTTACACGGGGGCGGATGAGCCTCTTCGGCAGGCACGCCACGGGCAGGCGTCTCAAGTTCACTCTTTCGAAACACATTCAACGTGATTGAGTCATGAGATTCTCCGCATTGATTATCGTTGTAGCGGGCGCGTTGATTTGCGTCGTCTTGGGAACGTTGCGCGATTCCGCCTGGTATACTCCGCTCATCGTCTTTGGACCGCTGACGCTGCTCGGCGCCTGGGATCTCGTGCAGACCAAGCACAGCATTTGCCGCAACTATCCGCTATTGGGCCGGCTGCGGTTTTTGCAGGAGATGATCCGTCCCGAATTTCATCAATACTACATCGAAAGCGACATCGACGGGCGGCCGTATAACCGCGATCAGCGCTCGTTGATTTATGAACGAGCCAAAAACGTTGCTGGTCTGAAACCGTTCGGTACGGAAATGGACGTCTATGGCGACGAGTACGAATGGCTAAACCATTCGATTGCGCCGCATCCAAAACAGGACGAGCCGTTCCGAATCAACGTCGGCGGACCCGATTGCCGGCAGCCCTATTCCTGCTCGCTGCTCAACATCTCGGCAATGAGTTTCGGTGCGATCAGTCCCAACGCGATTGAAGCACTGAATCGGGGGGCCAAAAAGGGAAACTTCTACCACTGCTCGGGCGAAGGAGGATTGAGTTCCTATCACTTGAAAAATGGCGGTGATCTGGTGTGGCAGATCGGGACCGGCTATTTCGGTTGCCGCGACGAGAACGGCGCGTTTTCCCCGGAGCTATTTCGCGAGCAGGCCCGGCTTCCGCAAGTGAAGATGATCGAGATTAAGATTTCTCAAGGGGCCAAGCCGGGACACGGCGGCGTACTGCCAGCGGCAAAGATCACACCGGAGATTGCCAAGACGCGGAAGATTCCCATGGGGCGGGATTGTATTTCGCCTCCCGGACACAGCTCCTTCCACACCCCGCGGGGCCTGTGCGAATATATCAAACAACTCCGCGAACTGTCCGACGGAAAACCGATCGGCTTTAAGTTGTGTATCGGCCATCGTCACGAGTTCATGGGAATCTGTAAAGCGATGCTGGAGACCGGCATCTTGCCCGACTTCATCACCGTCGACGGCGGTGAAGGAGGGACTGGGGCGGCGCCGAACGAGTTCTCCGACAGCATCGGCACTCCGCTCAAGGTGGGGCTGATGTTCGTGCACAATACGCTGGTGGGCTGCGGATTGCGTGACAAGATTCATCTGGCGGCCTCGGGCAAGGTGGCATCGGCCTTTGCAATCGCTCGCAACTTGGCGATCGGCGCCGATTGGTGCAATGCGGCACGGGGTTTCATGATGGCCGTCGGCTGCATCCAGGCGCAGTCTTGCCACACCAATCGCTGTCCGGTGGGTGTGGCCACACAGGATCCCGTTCGGCAGCGCGCGCTCGACGTCGGGGACAAGGCGGAACGGACCTATAATTTTCATCGCAACGCCATGGAAACTCTGTCTGAGATCGTGGCGGCAGCGGGGCTTGATCATCCTTCGGAGTTCCGCCCGTATCACATCCATTTGACCGTCAGCCGGACGAGCAACAAAAGTTACGCCGAGGCGTATCCGTTTCTGCAATCAGGCGACTTGCTCCAGGGGGGCGCGCCTCCTGAGTATCAGGCGCACTGGGAGATCGCCTCGGCGGACACATTTCAAATTGCCGGTGCAACGGTCTCGCCCGATCCCGCACCGGCGACATAATATCAACGGCGCACTTTGACCATTGGAAACATTGTGAGGAACGAGTAATGGCCATCGACGAATTGACCTATGTGCCCAAAGGGGACAAGAAGAACTCGGACTTCTTCAATGAATACCGCATCAGAATCTATGAGCGGCGGCGCGCGGCCGGGTTAGAGGACCTGCTGGGCAATATGCTGGGTATCGTCGTGCAGGTGGAGCATGGAGACGCGACTGCCTATATCCGTGAGTTGTACTTGCTCGGACCGTATCGTTTTCAGGGACTGTTTCAGAACGAAACGCACCGCATCTATGTATTGCAGTCGCAGCCGGAATATCCGCGGCTGTTCGTGCTGGAGCCGCTCACGGCCGATTATCTTGACGAAGTGACCTTACTCAACCGGTTGTACCCGCTGGCGGCGAAGAAACCCAACGCGCGGTATATCGGCGAAATCTTCAAGAGCAACGACGTCGAAGAAACTCGCAAGGTTCTCGAATCGCACAACATTCGCTTCAACTATCACCACGAAACGCGGAATCCGTTTTATACTGATTCGGAAGTCGTGTTTACGTTTCCTTCGGATTATACCTGCAATCGGATCGGTTATTTCCAAGGGGACATCGACGATCACGAAGCGCTGAAACTGGGTAAGAAGCTGGAGCCGGATGCCGCGGAACTTGCCACGTTGGGCAAAATCGACGAATTTGCCAAGGCACAAAAGCTCAACCCGCTCGTACTGGGGGTCGATCACCTGGCGACGCGGATTTTGGCCGGCGAGCGGGAAGACGCGATCTTGGAATTCCTGACGATGACGCACTATTACTTCTGGGGTGCATATAACATTTCCGAAATGAACTCGTCGACCAACGTGAACCGCAACGGACACGTGGACGACGACAAACATTCACCCGCCAAGGTCTTCACGGCGAATAACACGCCCTCGTTCGTCAACTCGTTTGAAGGGCTGCCGATGCCGACTGAGGACTTTGTCCGCAATTACGGCCGGCGGCTGCATCATTTGGCATATGAAGTCCAGGACGGAGACCATCGTGGCGGCGAGAAAAACGTCGATTATGTGGTCAATACGCTGAAAGACAAAGGGGTCGCCTTTCTGGCACACGTCGTCGGCGAGTGTCTGGACGATCCCAACCTGAAACAGATCTTCTCCAAGCATTCGGAGTATTCGATCCTGATTACCGAATACGTTGAGCGCTGCCACGGCTACGAGGGCTTCTTTACCAAATCGAACGTGGCCTCGTTGACGGCCGCGGCCGGACAAGACGAGCGTTACGAACACGGCCACGTGTTCGACTAGACCCGAACCACGTCGCGCTGGCTTGTATTCCACGGACACCAAATTCACGCACGCAGGAAGTCCGACTGTGACATCCAAGATTCCCCCACGAACCATGCCTCTGTTGCGGGGCCGGGTATTGATTGAATCGCCCCTCGATAACAAAGGGACCGCATTCTCCGAAGAGGAGCGCAAGGAGTTTGGGCTGGTCGGCTTGCTGCCACCCCATGTCGAGACATTAAAAGAGCAGTCCGAACGGGCCTACGAAGCGTATTCCGTAAAGGCCTCGGAAATCGAAAAGCATATCTTTCTGCGTCAGTTGCAGGACGAGAACGAAACGCTGTTCTATCGGCTCATGCTGGATCATATTCGCGAGATGATGCCGATCGTCTACACGCCGGTGGTCGGCGCCGCCTGTGAGCGGTTCAGCCACATTTATCGCCGGCCGCGAGGGATTTTCCTTTCATATCCCGAACGGGACCTGATCGACCACGTGCTGGACAACGTGACCGGCGAAGTCGACGTGATTGTCGTTACCGACGGTGAACGGATTCTTGGCTTGGGCGACCAGGGGGCCGGCGGCATGGGTATCCCCATCGGCAAGCTCTCGTTGTATACGCTTTGCGGCGGCATTAACCCTGCGCGGACGTTGCCGATTCTGCTCGACTTGGGAACCAACAACCAAGAGCGATTGGACGATCCGCTGTACATCGGGTGGCGGCACGAGCGGATTAAAGGGAAAGAGTACGACGAGTTCATTGAGCGTTTCGTGACGGCCGTCATGCGGCGGTTTCCCAACGTGCTGCTGCAGTGGGAGGACTTTGCTTCGGTCGATGCGGAGCCGATTTTGGAACGATATCGCGACCGGTTGTGCACGTTTAACGACGATATTCAAGGAACCGCTGCGGTGACGACCGGCACGATTCTGGCCGCCGTAGCGGCGGTCGGTGGAGAACTGGCCGATCAACGGATCGTAATGCTCGGTGCCGGTTCGGCCGGCGTGGGCATCTGCCAGCAACTGAAACAGACGATGCGCCGCGAAGGATTGAGTGATGAACAGGCGCAACAGCGGTTTTACATCTTGGACATCAACGGCCTGATTCACGACGGCCGCACGGATCTCGGGGAAGTCGAAAAGACGCTGGCGCAAAGCGCAGAAAACCTGCGCGACTGGGACTGCGATCTGACCAGCCCCATATCTTTTGCCGACGTGGTGCGGAACGCCAAACCGACGGTGCTCGTCGGCGCGACGGGCCACGCGGGGGCGTTCCCGGAAGAAATTATCCGCGAAATGGCGCAGCATGTCGAACGGCCGATCATATTTCCGCTGTCCAATCCCACCTCCCGCGTCGAAGCCACGCCGGCGGATCTGCTCAAGTGGACCGACGGCCGGGCGTTGATCGCCACCGGCAGCCCGTTTGAGCCGATCGAACATGCGGGAGTCACCCATGTGATCGCGCAGTGCAACAATAGCTATATTTTCCCTGCGATGGGCTTGGGGATTTTGGCGGCGGGGGCGACGCGGGTGACGGATGAGATGTTCGCCGCTGCGGCCATCGCCTTGAAGGAAAAATCGCCCGCCCTGGAAGATCCCACGACTTCGCTACTCCCCGCGCTGGATAACATTCGCGACGTGGCCCGGCACATTGCCATCGCCGTGGCCGCTGAAGTGCAAAGCCAGGGACTGGCCGAGAAAACCTCGCCGGAAGAACTCGAGCAGCGGGTCGATCAAACGATGTGGTTGCCGGCTTATGCGTAAACCCTGCGCGAAAACCTGAAGAAGGATCGAAGCGATGACTGGACACGGAGCGAAAACCGATCGGGCCACAACCACCGTGGGAGCCTATCTGGCCGCGCGGTTGGAACAGATCGGGTTGAAGCATTACTTCACGGTACCTGGCGACTACAATCTCGTCCTGCTCGACGAGTTGCTGACGAATCACAACCTGAAGATGATTTCGTGCTGCAACGAATTGAACGCCGGTTACGCCGCCGACGGATACGCTCGCGCCACCGGCGGCCCTGCCGCGGTTGTGGTTACGTTCAGCGTCGGCGGGCTGAGCCTGCTGAACGCTGTGGCCGGTGCCTATGCCGAAGATTTGCCGGTCATCGCCATCTCCGGCGGGCCGAACACCAACTCCGAAGCTGAGTACGAGTTGCTGCACCACACCCTGGGCGAGGTGGACTATGGCTACCAGCGAGAGATCTTTCGCCGCGTGACGGTCGAAGCGGTCTTAGTCCAACATGCGACCGAAGCACCGGGGCAGATCGATCATGCCATCGAAACGGCGCTCACCCGCCGCAAGCCGGTCTATTTAGAGATTGCCTGCAACCTGGCCGGGGCAACGGTCTCGGCACCCAATCCGCGTACATTCAGCACGGGGTTCACCAGTGACCCGGCATCGCTGGACGCGGCGGTCGAACACGCAGCCGAATTGCTCAACGCGGCGGTCAAACCGGTCCTCGTAGCGGGCGTCAAATTGCGTTCCGCCGGCGCGCTGGACGCGTTTCAACAACTGGCCGATACGAGCGGATATGCCGTGGCGCATATGCCTAACTCCAAAGGCTTTTTGGACGAACAGCACCCCGGCTATATCGGGAATTACTGGGGGCCGGTCAGTACGCCCGGCTGCGGGGAAATCGTGGAGTCGGCCGATTTGTGCCTGTTCGCGGGAGCCACGTTCACCGATTATACGACGACCGGTCACACGGCTTTGATCGATCCCAAGAAGATGATCCGTGCCAAATCCAACTGCGTGATCTTGCCGTCGCAAAGTTACAACGACGTCGCCTTGGCCGATTTTCTGGCGAAGTTGGCCCCTAAGCTTGATCCGAACGGTGCTTCGCTGACCGCCTACAAACGGATCCAAGAGCAATCGTGGCTTCCGGCGTCCAAAGAGGACGACACGCCGCTGACGACCCGCGCGCTATTTGCCGCGATTCAGAAACTGCTCGATGGCGAGAGCGCGGTGATCGCCGAAACGGGGGACTCCTGGTTCAACGGCATGCAGCTCAATTTGCCGTCGGGCGCGCGGTTCGAGATTCAATTGCAATATGGCTCCATCGGCTGGTCGGTGGGAGCAACTTTGGGATATTGCATCGGCCGATCCGATCGCCGGGTGGTGGCCTTGATCGGCGACGGATCGTTTCAGCTCACTGCCCAGGAAGTTTCCACCATGATCCGCTACGAGACCAAGCCGCTGATCTTCTTGATCAACAACGGCGGATATACGATTGAAGTGGAGATCCACGATGGGCCGTACAACAACATCAAGAATTGGGACTATGCGGGTTTGATCGATGTCTTCAACGCGGCCGACGGCAACGGTTGGGGATGCCGGGTGACGACCGAAAAGGAACTGGCCGAAGCGATCGAAAAAGCGACGCAGCACGACGGCTTGGCGCTGATCGAAGTTGCCATCGATCGCGACGACTGCAGCAAAAATCTGCTGCAATGGGGCAGCCACGTCGAAAAAAACAACGGTCGGCCCCCGCGGACCCGCTAGCCGAGCCCGCTGAGAACACACTTGCAAAGGACATCTGTCATATGGCCAAAAAGCCGATCGGAGAAACCAGCGGAAAACAACCGCGGGTGGTGATTGTCGGTGGGGGGTTCGGCGGTCTGCAAATCGCCAAGGCTCTACGTGACGCTCCCGCCGCCGTCGTGTTGTTCGACCGCCGGAATTACCACCTGTTCCAACCGCTGCTTTATCAAGTCGCCACGGCCGAGTTGTCTCCCGCAAACATCGCGGCGCCGCTGCGGAAGATTCTCCGCAAACAGAAAAACACCGACGTGGTGTTGGGCGAGGTCACAGGAGTGGATTTCGATAACCGCATCGTCAGCTTTGACGGCGGCGAGATAGAATATGACTATCTGGTGTTGGCGACCGGCGCGCGGCAATCCTATTTCGGCCACGATGATTTTCAGGCGCACGCACCGGGACTCAAATCGATCGATGACGCCCTTGAGATGCGGCGGCGGATTCTATTGGCGTTCGAAGAAGCGGAATGGGAAGCCGATGAGGATGCGCGGCGCGCGAAGCTGACATTCGTGGTCGTGGGGGGCGGACCCACCGGCGTGGAATTGGCCGGCGCGATCATGGAAATCGCCTCGCACACGCTCCCCAGCGAATTCCGCAACATCGATACCAAGACGGCACGCGTGATTCTGATCGAGGGCAGCCCACGGCTGGTGGCCGCGATGCCCGAGGATCTGAGCAATCGCGTGCATCGGGTCCTGGAGGAAATGGGTGTTGAAATCCGCCTGCACACCATCGTGACGAAAGTCGACGAAACGGGCATTTGCATCGGTGACGAACATTTGCCTGCGGAAAACGTCTTTTGGGCGGCCGGCGTGCAAGGGCAACCGTTGGCCCACGCGTTGGGAGTCGAGTTGGATCGCGGCGGACGCGTCATCGTCGGTCCGGATCTATCGATTCCGGGGCATCCGAATGTGTTCGTCATCGGCGATGCAGCGCACGCCACCGATGCGGAAACCGGAAGCCCAGTCCCCGGCGTGGCTCAAGGCGCGATCCAAGCCGGCCGCTATGTCGCCGAGCAAATTCAACGAGAACTACGCGGCGGAGATCCGAAAGACCGTCCCGGATTTCGGTACCATGACAAAGGCTCAATGGCCATGATCGGCCGCGGGCACGCCGTGGCGGCCATCGGTAACCGGCACTACGGCGGATTGCTCGGCTGGCTCACGTGGAGCTTCGTACACGTGATGTTTCTAGTCGGCTTCGGCAACAAGTTATTCGTGATGTGGGATTGGTTTTGGAATTACATTCGCCACACCCGCCAAGCGCGGCTGATCACCGGCGATCCGAAATTTCGATTGAAGAAATTTCTCGGGGAAGCCACCAAGCCGACGTCCACAACCGAGGACGTCGATCCGATCGACGCCGCCACCGAACAACAGACTTAGGGGTGCGGATGCCAGCGCATCTGCCGATTAACATTTCTTCGACGGGGAGCTCCAAATCGAACCAGGCACGCACGGACAAGCCGCCAGTCGCTGCAGACTCTAACACCGCGTTACTGCCCCTGCTGTAGCAATTGCATCAGCCCCTGCAGGGCGGAGGTCTTCGGCGTCCGCGTCATATCCCAGGCCTGGACCCAACTGATGTCGCGCATCTGCATACCGAACTCATCGGTCAGCAACGACGCCATATCGGGCATGTGGGCGGCGCCGTAATAGACGGCGATCCTGAGCGGTTTCTTGCCGTCGTGGTTGGCGAGTTGATTCTTCAGCTCCTTCATCGCCGCCCGGTTGCGGTCGACGATCAGGATCGAATCCAGCGTCGCTCCCAGGCCCATATCCGGACCGAACTCATCCAGTTTCTCCGCCAGCATCTCCTTGAGTTGCCGTGCTCCCTCTTTTTGCGTCAGGAACGCCAGGATTTGAGCGTCCGAGACGTTGCCGCTCAACGAACCACCGCTTGCCCATTCCTTCTGATATTGTTGCAATACCTCCTTGACGACTTTGATGAACAGGGTCATGCCGTTCTCGCCCCGCTTGCGCATCGCTTCGCCCAATTCTTCGGGAGTCAAATCCGCATGCACGAAGTTCTCAGCGGAATAGTCAATCGAGTCGACCTGATAGTGCAAATCCAACATTGACGGCAGCAACCGCTGCAGCAGCGCCAATGGACTGCCGTCGCCGTTTTGCAATCCGTGCACTGGAGGTTTGTCTTTGGGTTTCACCATTTCATATAGCACGATGTCGTAATCCTCAAACAGCCGGTCCAACGTCTCAAAATATTTTGCATCGCCGATATGAATCGCGCCGACCAAATCGACTGTGACGTTCTTCGCACCCGATTTTGGCGCGAAGGACACCACCGCCGTGTCCAGCGACTGCGGTTTGTTCTCTTTGTTCCGTGAGATACGAAGATACTTCTCCGGCAACGTCTTCTCTGAGGAGTCTTGTGCAAACGCCGCCTTGCTTCCGGTCAGAGTAATGGCGCATGCCACCAGGGCGATCAGCGCGCGAACGGTTAAATGAGGCATGTCCCTGCGTTCCTTTGAAGAATGTCTACAAGTAGTTTCAAAGCCCTCTGAAGCGTCACGCTGACGCTTTCAGGAAAGGTTCGTTTACAAGCACAACCGGGTTTTGAAACTGGTTCTATGAAAAGAAGATCGAGACGGCGGCTTCCCCTTGTAGAGTACGCCGCATCTCGGTGAATTGTTGGGGAGAGACGGCCAGTCTACTTGAAACTGTGTTCGCGGGAGAATGTTTCGCCTTGTCAGATGACGTCCATCTGAGAATCGGTCAGCCAGCCGGTTGTGCCGTCCGGCAAGCGGACATTAAACCAATCTCCCCGCTGTTCCACGACTTGTACTTCAACGCCCTCGGCCAACGGGGCGGCTGATTTCGTGCCGAATGCGGTGCCGTTTCCTTCGCGAAGCTGTACTTGATCGACCGTGACGACACCCGCGGGCAACTGCGGATCCCGGTCGCGGCCGGCCATCAGTATTGTAGCACTCACAAAGAGTCCAGCGGCGATAATTCCAGTGGTCTTAATAAGGCGTTGCCACTGTGGAATCCGCAGGCACATCACAAACCAGAAACAGACCCACGATGCGGCGGCGATCATCAACAGTTGAGATGACGGGACGGCGTCAAGTTTCTGCACGACCGCGTCCCACCCGGTGGCTGCTTCGACGACCGGGGCTTCGGCTTTGACCAGCGACTTGGCGTGCGCCAAGTTGGCGTGCACGGCTTTGTCGTTGGTCATGGCGGCGGCCCGTTCGTAATTGACGATCGCTCGTCCGAGCGAACCGCTTTGCAAGTAGGCGTTGCCGAGGTTGAAGTACATCTGCCAGGTGTGCACGCCGTCGTCGACGAGCGTTTGGTATTTTGCCGCAGCCGCCTGATAGGCCTCTTTCGATAGGGCCTGATCGTCGGCGTGCGCTGTGCCTTTCTTGTACAGCGTATTCGCTTCTTGCAGGATTGTCTGTTGTTGTTCTCGGTTCAACTCGCCGGCCTGGACGCGTCCCGCATCGACCGTGGCTGATAGCGCGGCCGCGACCAGAATCGCGGCAGCGGTCAAAAATCGTTTCGTCTTCATCGTCGAGTTCCTTATAGCTTGGTGGTCATGGCAGGTTGTGAGAATTCCGGGACGTGTCGCCGCGGAGCCTGTCCGCCGACGGCGGCCACGGACGACTTGGCTGCGCGAATCAAGCCAGGCATGTCGACCCCGCTGGCGGCCGCGTAGCTGCATCGTTCGCACTGCTCGATCGCCTGTTCGCATTGGTCGAGACCGGCGAATCCGCGTGATCGCAATTCCGCGATCATCTCACGGGGGCTTTTCGACGAAGCCGGCCGGCCTGACAGATTGGCCAGGAACAGCCGCAAGGCGTCGACTACTTCACCCGGGGTCCTGGCGCGGTCCAACATCGAGTTTGCCGTCCGCGTCGCCGAACCGGGGAACAGCGACAGCCAACTTCCCAGCCGGCCGCGATGTCGCAGCGCCACAGTGCCGAAAAACACCAGCGGCGGAACCACAAAGGCGATTGTCCAGGGCCAATCACCCATGGGACGCGTAACTGTGAGGATATTGTCGCCGGCAAAATTCTGGTAACTAATAAACGACTGCGGCTCGTCCGCGTCTGCGGCAGCACCGGCGTCTGGTCCCGCGCGGCCGACGATGGCGTCAGCAGCGAGGTTATTGCCGGGGGTCACGTTGATTGAAATAGGTGTGCTGTGCACCGTCACGAATTCTTCGCGGCTGGGATCGAAGTACGTCAGCGGAATGGCGGGAATCTCGGCGATGCCCGCCTTGCGCGGACGGATGCTTACGGTGAACAGCTTGGTGTCATCTTGAACGATGCCGGCCAGCGGGTCATCCGCCACGCGAAAATCAGCCGACAAGCTGTCCAGTGGCGGGGCTTGGACGAGGTCCATCGGTCCGTCGCCGGTGATGCCGATATACAACGTGATCGGGTCCCCCGCTTGTACATCAGTCGGGGTGGCGTGCGTGGCAATCGTGTATCGCCCAACCGCTCCACGATAGTCCGCCGGTCGGTTTGCAGTGGGAACGTCGGAGACCTGCGTCGCGTTGACGCTGGCGGCAGCCGCGATCGGGCGTGCATTGGTCACGACCAATTGCGGCCCGAACATGCTGGGGAAATCGTCGCCGAACATACTGCGGCGGCCACCGAAGAAGGAGTCGAACGGATCGCGGGATTTTCCCAACCGGGTGGGATAGTCCACGACGACTTGCACGTCGTCGCCGTCGAGTTCTCCCGGGCGTTTGGGATAAATCGTCGCAGGAATTTCGTATAGGTAGTAGCTCCGTTCGTTGCCGTTGTTGTCGGCACGCAGGACTTCTTCACCGCCGGGACGTTGATTGTTCTCCGCCATTTCCTGAAGCTGCTCGCTGAACATGCCCCATTGGGAGCGTTCCTGCGAGACCATTTGCCACATATCCCCCTCGCCCAGCTTCAGGTCGAGGTTGCGGTCGTAATACGGTTTGATCCAGATCTTGAGCGTCAAATTCATCGGCTGGCCGACGAAGATTTTCTCGTCGTGCCCCACGATCTCCACAAACAGCAGATCGCCCGTTTCGCTGCGGGTCACAACGAACCGCTGCGGACGTGTGGAATAGGTTTGGCCGTTGATCTCGACCTGGATCGCGGGGATTTCGAATGTCCCCTCGCGGCGGGGGACGATTCGCCACGCGTGCGTTTCGGAGACGCGATGCGAACGCCGGCCGTTGATGATCGTGGTCTGGGAACTGCGGCTGGGGGAGCCGAGAGAGGTGATCTCCAACCCGTCCACCCGCGGAATCTGCGGCACCGCGGCCGAACCGGCATCGGCGATTTCCAGCGACAGCGTAATCGGCGAGCCGATGTACGCCTCATGTGTCGAGAGCGACGCCCGGACTTCCGCCGCTGCGGCGGGCGTCGCGGCAAATCCGGCGCCGCCCAACAGGGCCACGGCCAGCGCCGGGATCGTGAGTGAGAAAATCGTTTTCATCATGAATGCTCCAGAATAAATGTCGCCAAACCAATGACGGCCGGCCGATGGATTACCAATCTTTGTCAACGGGGATGTAATGGCTTTGTGCCTTTCTGAGGTTTTGCATCCGCCGCATTAAGTCGCGGTCGCGGACGGCCTGCAGCATCTTCAACGCTTCCTGCTTCGTCATGGGCTGCCCCATTTCCTCGCCGTGCTCGGCCGCGGCGGCCGCAGCCGCTTGAGGCTCGCCGGTTTGTTGTTCGTCGCCGGCCTTGCCGACGGGGGCGCGCGGTTGCGGGGTGTCTGGTTGATCCTCACCGGTTTGCGGATCGGCGCCGTGCGGCTGAGCGGGCTGCTGCTGCTGTGGCGAGTCCTGTTGCTCATCGCCCGGTTGCGGGTCATTTTGGTTTTGGGATTCCTCTCGACGGTCCTGCGGCGACTGCCCAGCGGATTGCTGATCCTGCTGCTGCTGCCGGTCTTGTTGCTCCTGATTCTGTGGGTCCCGGTTTTCTTGATCGGATTGATTCCCCTTGTCGGCGTCTTGTTCCGACTGGTTGTCGGCATCCTGCTCGCCGGAGTCCTGTTGCTCGTCGTTGTTCTGTTGATCTTCCGGCTGGGATTCGTCCTGGGACTGCCCGTCCTGTTTGCCGGAGCCTTGCTGCTCGTCCTGCTGCGATTCGTCCTTTTCGTCGCTGCCTTGCTCGCTTTGCTGATCCTGGGATTTGTCCTGTTGATCCTGCTGTTGATCTTGCGAGTCGGACTTCGACTGGGACGAATCTTGCTGGTCCTGGTTTTGATCCTGGTTTTGATCCTGGTTTTGCTGTTGATCTTGATTCTGTTGTTGGTCTTGCTCCTGTTGGTCCTGATTTTGTTGTTAGTCTTGTTGCTGCTGGTCTTTCTGCTGCTGATCCTGTTGCTGCTGCTGTTGTTGTTCTTCCTCTTGCTTTTGTTCCTCCTGCAGCTTTTTGATCAGCAGATTGGCCAGTTCGATATTGGCACGTGCATCGGCATCGTTGGCGTCGGCGGACAGGCTCCCGCGGTAGTGCGAAATCGCGGAACGCGCTTTTTCGATGGCCGCATCGCGATCCTGCTCCGCCAGTTTCAAGGCGTCGGTGTAGTCGCAGTTTGCGAGATTGAAACGCGCCTTCGCCTCTAACTTGCCGTTGCGGGTCGCGGTGGCCTCGGCAAAAAGCTGCCTGGCCCGTTCCGTTTCGCCTTTGCGATACAGCGCGATGGCTTCGTTGTATTTCAGTTCGTTGCGGTTCGGTGCCAACGTGGCGGCCTGTTGATAGTCCTCGATGGCCTTGTCGACCTGCCCCTCGGCCAAGGCGGCGTTGCCCCGATTGACGAGGTTGGCAAAGTCGTTTTCACCCGCCATCGCCGTCTGCCCCGGCCCGAACGCGGCCAGGGCCAGCAGCGGCACGGAGGTCTTCACCAGTTTAGATCGAAGGATCGTCTTGAAGTTCATGGTTCTGGTCCTTATCAATTCACGCCGCGTGCGTGTGCTTAAAGGCGTGGTGAGTGTGTTGATACAAACGAGTTGTGGAGTTCGTGGGGGCGTCGCTGTCCGGTGTCGCTGCCGCATATCGATACGGCGTCGCAACTGCCCGTTTGCTGCCGCTCAGCAACGCATCAGCTAAAAGCAACAACAATGCCAATCCGACAAACCATTGATACCGCGGGATGTAACTGTTGATGCGGGCGGTCTCGAAGTCCTGTTCGTTGACCTGCGCGACGTACTTGCGATACACGCTGGCCATGTCCACTTGCTTCGTACCCGCTGGGATATAGGCCCCGTCGGTCTTGAGCGCGATTTGTTTCAGCACCTCCCCGTTCATCTTCGACCAGATCTGTTCGCCGTTGTACGTGAGGTAGCTGCGATGACGCGGCGACGATTGAATCGGCACCCGTGACCCTTGCGTATCGTCGCCGAGACCAACCGTGAAAACGCGGATCCCGTTCGCCTTGTGTGCGGCGGTGGCGATGTCCACGGGGTTACTTTCGTGGTCTTCGCCGTCGGTGAAGATCACGATCGCTTTATGGTCGGCGGTCTTGTCCAGAAATGCCTCGGAGGCCATCTGAATCGCGTCGCCGATCCGCGAACCGCCGCGGTCGACTTCGTGCGGGCCGACCTCGTCCAGCGTCCGTTTGAAATCGTTGTAATGGCTAGTCAGCGGAATTTTCTGGCGGACGTCGCCGGCGAACACCACCAATCCCACGCGGTCACCCGCCATTTCGTCGACCATGTCCTTGATTTGTTGCTTCGCCCGTTCCAGCCGATTCGGCGTGGCGTCCTCGGCCAACATCGACCGCGAGACGTCGAGCAAGAACATGACCTCGATCCCTTTCTGCGGAACCTCGCGCCACGTCTTTCCCCAACGGACGTCGACCAATGCCATGACCAGACAGGCCAGGGCGGCCGAGACGAGGCCCAACTTCACCAGCCGGCGGCGGCCGGAGGCGGGAAACAAAAACGGCGTCAGGTTTTTCGTGGCGAATCGTGCCACAGCGCGGCGATTTGCCACGGCTGCGGCGACAGTCACCGCCACGACGGCGGCCACCAGCCACAAGTAGTTGAAGTTGGCGTAATTGCCGATTTGAATATCCATGACACATCTTTCCAGTGATGAGTGATAACTTCTATGAAGGCTGTGGGAATAACCAAGTCGGGTGCCACTGCTGGCTAGTCCAGCAGTGCGTTCGTCGGTTGCTTGAATTGCACTGGCGGACAAGCCGCCAGTGGCACCTATTTTTCAACGGCCCATTAAACAATCCGCCGGAACAATGTCTGACTAAGCACAACCTGTGCCGTGAGTGCGAAAAGTGCCAACAGCACCAGCGGCGGCATCTTCATGCCGGCGACGGTCACCGGTTCGATCGCCCATTCGCGATAGTCCACGTATTGTTTTTCCTCCACGCGGCTCTTTTCCAATTCATCGATCTTTCCGTAAATGGCCGCCAGTGACGCTGTGTCGGTGGCCCGGAAGTAGTTGCCGCCGGTCAGCTCGGCTACTTTGGTTAACGTCTCCTCGTCAATATTGACGTCCATCATCCGGTACTCCTTGCGACCGGTGAACGGGTCGGTGACCGGCACCGGGGCTTGGCCCTGAGTGCCGACGCCGATCGTGTAGATCTTCACCCCCAACGTCGCCGCCAATTCGGCCGCCTGGACCGGGTCGACGTCGCCGGCATTGTTTTCGCCGTCGGTCAGCAGGATCATGACTTTGCTTTTCACCTTGTCGTCACGGTCCAGGTCCAGCGCGGTCAGCTTTTCGACCGCCAAGCCAATCGCGTCGCCGATGGCCGTTCCGTCCTCGTTGCGATCGTCGACGATTTCCGACTGATTCAACTGCGTGACCAAAAACGGATGGTCCAAAGTCGGCGGGCTGATGCCGTCGGCATGGCGGGCGAACGTCACCAACCCGATCAGGTCGCTGAAACGGCCCTCCAGCTTTTCGCCGCCAGTGATGAACTTCCCGGCCACGTCTTTGACGGCCGTCAAGCGATCGACCGGTTCTCCTTCCACCTGAAAGTCCATGGCCTGCATACTGCCGCTGCGGTCGACCACCATCTCAATCGCGATCCCTTCGGATTCGCTGACGGTCTGCTTGCGGCCTTCCTGTGGCCGTGCCAGGGCGATGATCAGCAGGACCACCGCACCGATCCGCAGGGCAGCCGGGACCCAGGCGAAACGCTGTTTCCAAGTCTTCGGCAGATCCTGCAATCCGCTCGTGTCACTAAACGCGACCGTCGCCGTTTTGCGTTTCCGCAGGACGTACCAGGCCACAAACGGCACGGCCGCCAACAGTAGCAGAAACCAACTTGAAGTCGTGGTGAACATATCTGTTAAGCCTCCTGAGCGACGGGGGTTGATTCGGATGGTTTGCGTGCCGGAGCCGTCTCCGTCACAAAGCGCCGCGCCGTTTCCATCGCCTCGTTGCCGTCCGACGACGCCGGACGGTAACTGGCGAACTTGACAATGTCCGCTTGAGTCAAAAACTCCTTGAGCAATTCGCAGTGCTCGCCGCTGAGCGTTTCGCCGTCGCGGATATGGGCTAAAAACTCGTCGGTTGTCAGCCGCGGTGCGGCGATTTCAAAGCGGCGTTCGATATACGTCCGCACGATGTCCGTCAGCCGCGAATAGAACAGTTGCATCCGCCCTTGCTCCACATGCTGTTCGGCAACTAAGCGGTCCATTTCTGCCAACGCCCATTGTTCAGCGGTCAAATTGCGTCGCTTACGCCAGGCAACCACCATCAACAACATGGCCATCGCCAAACCGGCACCGCCGGCAATCCACCAACCGGTATAGGAGGGCGGCGCCGTAATTGGTAAATCGACAACCCCTTTTATGTCCCGAAACTGTGTCGGGTCCGCTTGTCCTTCCAGGACGCTGGCGATCGAGATGTCGATCGGTTGCGACGTGATCACGTCGTGACTGGGCGTGGAACCTCGTTTGTCGGTGAACGCCACGGCGATCTCGGGGATCTGTTGTTCGCCGGAGGTCAACGATTCCAGTTCATAGACCCGGGTCCAACTCCGCTTGTCTCCCTGCGGAATATCCGGTTTGTCGGAGACGCCGACGACGTCAAACGGACCGAGTGTCGCCGGTTGCTCCGGAAAGGACACCGTGACCTCTTGCGGAACCAGCACGGACAGCGTCAGCCGAATCCGCTCGGCAATTTGTGCCGTAGACACGTCGACAGACGTTGCTATTTCGGCGGGGGATTGACGAGAAGTAAAATCCGCTCAGTCAGCAGTGGTCGCTGCTTGAGCTGGAAGATTCCCGGCGAGCAACATTACCGCCGCCGCGGCAAACGCAAATCGCGACAACACCCCGCGTCGAGTTGTTCTGTTGTGAGTGAATGATATCCGACGGCTCATCGCCGAGCCTCCCGTTTGTGAAAGAATTTTTGAAGCGGATCGACAAAGTCGTCGCCGGTATAAATGTGAATCGGGTCCATTTTCAGTTTCGTAAACAGCGCCTCGCGCCGCTCGACGGTCCGTTTGGCGTGCTCGGCATAGAGTTCGCGATGTCGGCGGCTGCTGGTATCCAGCGTGACGATCTGTCCGGTTTCCGCGTCGCGGAGTTCGATCAAGCCCACATTGGGAATTTCGAATTCGCGCTGGTCGCCGACGACTACCGGAATCACGTCATGTTTCCGCGCGGCCATCCGCAGCACCTTGTCGTAGCCGTCGTCCTGAAAGTCGCTGACCAGAAATACGATCGAGCGGCGTTTGACGGTGCGATTCAGGTGCTCCAAGGCCCCCTTGATGTCCGTGCCGCTGCCGATGGGGTTGCAGTACAGCAACTCCAGAATCAGCCGCATCACGTGCCGGGAGCCTTTTCCCGGCGGCACGACCTTTTCGATGCCGTCGGTGAACAGATTTAGGCCGACCTTGTCGTTGTTCTTGATCGCAGAGAAGGCGAGCGTGGCTCCCAGTTCTGTCACCAGTTCGCGTTTGGTTTGATAGTGCGTTCCCAGACCTTGCGAGGCGCTGAGATCGACCAGCAACATGACCGTCAACTCGCGTTCCTCGCGGAACAATTTGACGTAAGGATCGCCGTAGCGGGCCGTCACGTTCCAATCGATGCTGCGTACGTCGTCGCCGATTTGGTAAGGGCGGACTTCTTCGAACTCGACACCACGACCCTTAAAGACCGTGTGATACTGGCCGCTCAAAATGTCGTCCGCCAGGTGCGACGTGCGGATCTTGATGCGGCGCAGTTTGTTTAGCAATTCCAAGGGAATCATATTATTTTTATCCTCACTTTCGTTGGCCGTCATGCCGCAAAAACAAAGCCCGTAGGGTCCGCTGTGCGGACCGTTGAAACGGGTGTCAGTTTCCGCCTGGTCCGCACAGCGGACCCTACGTGGCTTGTTTCACGAATGCGGTGCGGATTACGGAACGGGAATGTGTTCGATAATCGCCCGCACGATGTCGTCCGAAGTCTTGTCTTCCGCTTCGGCTTCATAGGAAATCATCACGCGGTGCCGCAGCACGTCGAGCGCGATGTCCTTGATGTCCTG
>CALFYU010000247.1 GCA_937952455.1 uncultured Planctomycetaceae bacterium | reverse complement strand
GCCGCCTACGAGTTCACCGATCTGCAGTCGTTTCTCGACATCTACTACCAGGGCATGAACGTCCTTCTGACCGAGGAGGACTTCTTCGACCTGACCCGGGCCTATCTAGACCGGTGTGCGGCCGACAACGTCACGCACGTGGAGATTTTCTTCGACGACCTGAAATACACCGCCCGGCAGTGATGGCATGCACGACGACACCCCGAAACGACATTGGTGGACGCGACTACTCAGGCGGCCCGGTTGGCTGATTTTCCTGGCGGCCGTGTTGATTGTCTTCGGCTACCTGGGGCGGTTCGGGTGGCGGTATTATCGCACCCGTCAGCTGGTGGAGTTAATTGAAGGGTCCGCAGCCGAAGTTGGATTCGAACTGGGCGAGCCCCAGTGGCTGAGAGAAATCGTCGGCGACGAGTGGATGAAGCCGCTCGACATCCCCAATCGCCTGCTTTGCTACCGGAGAGTCATGGCCTCCTCGGGAGGAGTGCCGTATATGTCGATCAATATGAGCGACGAAGAGTTTCTTACGTTTGTCGTTCCACTCGACCGGCTTCACGGATGGAAGAGCATAGCGATTTTTGACGATGCCTTGACGAACCGAAGCTTCGAAGCCTTGTCACAATTTGACGATTTGGAGGAACTTGCCCTGGGCAGCAAGGCATTCGACGACGACGCATTGGCGCACCTAGCCCACGCTCGTAAACTGCGCACGCTCGATCTCTCCGGCACAGCGGTGACCGACGAAGGGTTGCGTCACCTGCAAGGACTTAAGAACCTCGAATCGTTGTCCCTGTCCAACACCGACGTCACCGACGAGGGCGTCTCGGAGTTACAGCAGCATTTGCCGCGATTGGATATCTCCGACGATTGATAGCCGCTTGCGACGGCGGCGAAAGGCGGATCAGATGAACGGCGAACCTCCCAAACCACGATGGTGGACGCGGCTCCTCCGCCGGCCGTTCTGGCTGACGGCATTGGCGGTCTGCCTGCTGTTGTCCGCTCTATTGGGACCGTTCGGCTGGCGGTACTATCGCACGCGGCAGTTGGTGGCGGGGATCGAAGCCCACGGGGGACGCGTCGGGTTCAAACCCGGTGGCCCGCAGTGGTTGCGCGACGCTGCGGGCGATGAGTGGATGGAACCGTTTGCCGTGCCTACAGAAATCGTGTCGCCACGTTTTAGTGGACTTTCTAGCGGACCTGATCCCATAGCATGGACGGTCCACTCTGAAGACTTTGATTTCTTTACGTCTGTGGTAGCAATAAACGATATTCATGCGATCAAATCGCTAACCTGCATCGCTTTCGAAATCGATTACAACAAACGGGAACAGGTAGCGCTATTTGAACATCTGGAACATCTAAATATTGCCGGGTCGGATTTTGACGACGCCGTAGCGGCTCAGGTCTCCAAACTATCCGCGTTACAACGCCTTACATTGACAAGCACCTCCCTAACTGACGAAGGGCTGCGTCACTTCCATGGTTTAAAACACCTGCAATTGCTCATACTTGGCGACACGGAAATTACGAGGCAAGGTATTCAGGATCTGAAGCGGCATTTACCGAAACTGGAGATTTACACAGACTAATTGCGACTTCCGACAGTACCAAGAAGGCGAATCAGATGAACGGCGAACCTCCCAAACCACGATGGTGGACGCGGCTCCTCCGCCGGCCGTTCTGGCTGACGGCATTGGCGGTCTGCCTGCTGTTGTCCGCTCTATTGGGACCGTTCGGCTGGCGGTACTATCGCACGCGGCAGTTGGTGGCGGGGATCGAAGCCCACGGGGGACGCGTCGGTTGCATACGGGGCGGCCCGCAATGGTTGCGTGACATGGTCGGTCACGAGTGGATGAAACCGTTCGATGTGCCATACGAAGTCAGTTGGTCAACGTCTTTGTTTTCTTGGGGAAGCCCTATTGTCGGGGCATCGGCTATCGTGAATGTTGGTCCACCAAAGAAGAAGCTCACCGACAATGTATTTTCGAGCTACGTCGCCCCGCTGGACGATCTCTACGGACTCACAACGGTAATAATTATTGACAGCGACCTTACAGAAAGAAGCTTTGAAAGGCTCGCCCAATTTGAGCAACTGGAAGTCCTGTCATTGCGCGACAAGGCATTCGACGACGAGGCGTTGTCGCACTTTGCCACCTCGTTTAGGTTGAAGACCCTTGCCCTTTCCGGGACCTCCATCTCCGACGAGGGATTGCGGCATCTGTATGGGCTGGAGGACCTCGAAGAGCTCTCGCTGTACGACACGCACGTGACCCAGCTTGCGGAATGGCGACTCCGCAACCATCTATTCAGCCCGATGAGACTGGGGAATTGAACACCGAGCGCGACGGCGAAGCGGTCGGTTTGGGTTCGTATCAACCCACCGGCGGTTGGCGATGATGCCAGTCGGTGTCCTGCTGGTATTGATGCGCCACTCGCAACAGCGTCGCTTCGTTGAACGGAGCGCCGACCAGTTGCAGGCCGATCGGCAAGTTGTCGTTGGAGAACCCGCACGGCACGGTCAGGGCCGGTTGCCCGCTCAGGTTAAACGGCATTGTCATGTCCAAGTAGGCATTTAGAAGCGGCGTGTTTCCGCCGGGAAGTTCGACCGTCGATTGTCCGAACCGCGTGGCGACCGTCGCCGCCGACGGCGTTGCCAGGCAATCGATCCTCGCAAATTCCTTCGCCCATTCCCGCCGCACGACCCGCCGTACCCGCTGTCCGCGCAGGTAGTCGACCGCCGGAATGAAATGCCCCCCCTGCAACAGCGTGCGGATGTCGACCGAAAAATCCTCCGGCCGGTCACGCAAATACGGCTCAAAGGCGCTGGCCGCTTCGGGAAAAATGATCGCCCGGTGCGCGCCGAGCACCTCCGCCATGTGCGGCATCGTCACCTTCACCCGCTTGGCCCCCAGCGCCACCAAACGATCCACCGCCGCCGTGACGGCCTGTGCCACCTCGGGCTGCAGCGATTCAAAAAACCAATTCTGGGGGACGCCGACCTTCACGCCGCGAATTTCCCGCGACAGTTCCGCCGCATAGTCGGGCACCTCGACCAAACTGCTCGATTCATCCAGCCGGTCACCCCCGGCCATCGCAGCAAGGATCACAGCCGTTTCCTCCGCCGTGCGGGCAATGGGGCCGACGTGATCCAGCGTCCAGGAGAGCGGCATTACGCCCGCGCGGCTCACGCGACCGTACGTCGGCTTTAGCCCCACGAGATTGCACAGCGCCGCTGGCATGCGAATCGATCCGCCCGTATCCGATCCGAGCGTAAATCCGCAAATCCCCACAGAAACCGCCACAGCCGACCCACTGCTCGAACCGCCGGCAATCCGCTCGGGATTCCACGGATTGGGGCAATTCCCGAACGTTGCGTTTTCGCCCGTGAAGCCGAACGCGCACTCGTGCATGTTGAGCTTGCCCAACAACACCGCTCCGGCGTCGACCAGTTTTTTTACGACCGTCGCGTCGGCCAAGGCCTTGTGATTGGTGAACGCCCGCGACCCACACGTCGTGGGCACGCCGGCCACGTCAATGAGATCCTTGACAGCGAACGGCACCCCGGCCAGCGGCAGGTTGTCCCCGGCCAGCACCCGCGCATCGACCGTCTTGGCCTGTTGTCGCGCAATTTCCGGCAGGATCGCGGTGAACAGGTGGAACTGCTCCTGAAACCGCGCAATCCGCGACAGCGCTTCGTCGGTCACCTCGCGGGCCAAGGTCCTCCGCTCGCGCACGGCGGCGGCGATTTCCAACACATTCGGCGGTTGAAACATCATCCGCCTCCTTCCCGCGGCGTATACACCGTCGCCGGTTCGGCCGTCCCCACATCCATCCGCCGCATGGCCCGCATGTCCTTGTGCAGCGACGTGAGCAGGCCGGCCACCATCTCCCGCTCGGACGCGGCGAGCGTCAGATTCAGCATCTCCGCCGCCATCCGCTCAACGGTGTCCGCAGTGATCGCGTGATCGTCGGCCATGGGTTGTTCGTGCGTATCAAGAACCGGGGGAATGACGGTCCGCTGGTGTTGGATTGTACCACGCGGCGCGTTTCATGCCATCGGGAATTGCGGATCCGCGGTACCCCCCGGCAAAGCCGGGGGCTGATGGAAAAAACGCATCCCGCGCACCACTTCTCCCAGCCCCCGGCGGAGCCGGGGGGTTGCGCCGCACACACATCATTCCGCCGGCGCCGCCGTGCACGCAAACTCGACCCGCGCCGCGACCTTGCCGCCGACGCTCGCCTTGGCGGTGAAGAAAAACGCGTTGCTGACTTGCTCGGTCAAGTCCGCCTCCAATTCCAGCGTGGCCCCCGGACGCACCATCGGGCGAAATTTCACATTGTTCACACGGGTCACGACCGGCACCAATCCTTCTGCAATGTCCGCCGTCTGGGCCACAAAAATCGCCCCCGCCTGAAAACAGGCCTCCAAAATTAACACCCCCGGCAACACCGGAAAGTGCGGATAATGCCCGCGAAAGACATCCAACCCCGGATCCACGTACTTCGAGCCGCGAATACCCGTCGCCGTCACCTCCGTCACACGATCGATCCACAAAAAAGGATCGCGATGCGGAATCAGTTTTTCGATCTCGGCGATGTCCACGGCGGGCAGAAACCTATAAGTCGGGGTAAACGGGCGGGGAGGCGGCTGTAGGCTGTGGGAGGCAAGGCTCGAGGCTTGAGGGAAAAGGCTTGAGGCCAGCGAAGGGACGTCAAACTCGCACTTCTGCCTACTGCCTACCGCCCTCTGCCTACTGGTTCACGTCATCGCCGGCGTCAAATACTTATCCACCTCGTTTGAGATAATCACACCGTAGTTCACCGCGCCCAGCCAGCCGGACATGATGATGCCGACCGAACCGGCGTGGTACAGGCCCCCGATTTGTTCGGGCAATTCTTTGCTGACCTTCAGCCCTTCGAATTTCGTTCCGAACGAGGCCCCCTGCAAGTGCCGTGTATAATGCTCGAACGTCCGCGGAGTCGAGGCCTCGATGTGCACCGCCTTGTCACGGATGCCGGGGACGTATTGTTCCAGGCAATCCAGCGTCGTCTCGCACAGGTCCCGCTTCGACGCGTCATACTCTTCGTCGGACAGGTCGGCCCAATCTTTGTAGTTCGCATTCGTCGACGAAACGATCATGTACCGATCGCTGCCCGGACGTGTTTCCGGGTAATAGAACGAGAACGTGCGGCTGCTGACATCGCGGCTGAGCATGGCATCGACGTCGAAACCGCGGTGTTCGGAATGGAACAGCAAATCGCCGCACGGTTCAAAGCCGACGCCGGGTTTGAGCGCGATATACACTTGGCAGCTGCTGTTATTGAGCCGCACCGCCTTGGTCTCTTCCACGTAGGAACGATCGAAGTGTTCTTCGCCGACCAGTTTCAAAATCGTCGACTTGATGTTGGCATTCGAGACCAGTGCGCTGCAGCCGATGCGGCGGCCGTTGACGACCACCCCGGTGACCTTGCGATCGGGTGAGACCTCGATTTTTTCGACCAGACAGCGAATCCGCAGGTCGACGCCGTTGGCCTGCATCTCGGCCTTCATCTGGTTCACGAGATGATCGGTGCCCCCTTGAAACGTGAACACTCCCTTGCTCATGAAATTGGAAAAGACGATGCCGTAGGTCAATGCGGGGTCTTCCAGCGTCGAACCGTTGGCATAGGTAATCGGCTCCATCAGCAGCCGCACGACGTCGTCGCGACCGGGGAAGAACTCCTCAAACAGCTCTCGCGTCGTCTTCGTCTGGTCGTCGAAGAAGTTCATCTTTCGCGCCGTATCGAAAAACCCTTTAACCGTTTCGGGCGCAATGTCGAATTTTTCGATCAGCAACCGCGTAAAGTCGTCGCGGTTAAACGTCGTCGTCAGCGAAAACTGCGGATTCTCGAAGCGAATCCCCTTGAGCTGTACGATCGAATCGGCGATTTCCTGCGTCCAATATTTGCGGCAACTCTTGATCATGCCCACGGGAAAGCCGTGCAGCGAAATGTCGAAGATGTGCCCGCCGGATCGTTTAAACCAAGTCGCCATGCCCCCCAGTTGATAGTGATGTTCCAGCAGCAGCACCGAATGGCCGGCGCGGGCCAGAATATTGGCGGACGTCAAACCGGCCAATCCGCTGCCGATGATGATCACGTCGTAATGATCACGGGCGTCTTTGAGAAAATCGCGGGCCATACGTCTTCAGAGGATTTCTAGATCACTCCGCCGGGTTACCAACGGATCTTGTGAATGGGGTGAATTCATCCGGGCCGGTGCGCAATGCGATCCGTCCCGTCCGCAGGGGGTGGTTGAGTTTGGTGGAACAAGCCGTAAGCTTAGCGATTGACCGGCACGCCGTTCAACACTCCCGTAGTCGATTTCATGCCATAACCGAGGAATCAGAATAATCGCAGACGGAGGCCCGGCTGTGCCGGACGCATCGAGGAGAGACTTCGATTTGCCCAAGCAACGTCATGCGCAGCATGACCTCCGGCTCAAGCCTGTCACCTCAGGCCTCAAGCCTCCCCAAACTTGACTCCCCCGTCACCAGCCCGCTAGGCTGCCGGGGCTATGTCCGCACGCTATCCAATATTCGTCCGCCGTGATCTGGACGGCTTCTTCGGGTTGTTCGTCGACAACCTGGTGCAGTTGTTGTTGATTATCAACCTCTGTGCGGGAATGTGCGGAATGTCCGGCGAGGATGCTCGGTATCTTTACCTGCACATCTTGCCCGGAGCCGCCGTCAGTATTGTCGCAGGGAACCTGTTTTACGCTTGGCAAGCGCACCGCTTAGCGGCGCGGACCGGCCGGGACGACGTCACCGCCCTGCCCTACGGCATCAATACCGTCTCGCTGCTGGTCTACGTTTTTTTCGTGATGAAGCCAGTCTACGACGAGACAAGAAGTGCCGAAGCCGCCTGGCAGATGGGACTGCTGGCCTGTCTGGGGAGTGGATTGATCGAATTCCTCGGTTCGTTCGTCGCCGAATCGATTCGCCGGAACACGCCGCGGGCAGCGCTGCTATCGACGCTGGCGGGAATTGCCATCGGCTTCATTTCGATGACCTTTGCGCTCCAGATTTTTCAGTATCCGCTGGTGGCCATGCTCCCCTTGGCACTGATCTTGATTACCTATTTCTCCGGCATCTCGCTTCCCTGGGGGATGCCGGGAGGATTTGTCGCCGTGGTTCTCGGCACCGTAATCGCCTGGGCATTGCCGGCCGAATGGTCGGGCGTGACGGTCGGGTGTAGTCAAACACTCCAAGCGTGGGCCGAGCGCGGCTGGTGTCCGCCGCGATTTGCCGGGGCGCAAATTTGGGACTTGCTCCAAAGCGATCCCGAATGGCTCAAATACCTGTCGGTCATCGTGCCGATGGGCCTGTTTAACGTGATCGGCAGTTTGCAGAACATCGAATCGGCCGAGGCGGCCGGCGACCGCTACGACACGCGGTCCTCACTGGCCGTCAACGGAGTGGGCACGATGTTGGCCGCTGCGTTTGGCAGTTGTTTTCCCACGACGATTTACATCGGACATCCCGGCTGGAAAGGCCTCGGCGCACGCGCCGGGTACTCAACGCTCAACGGGGCCGTCATCGCCCTAATGTGCCTGACCGGCACGGTCGGGTTTGTGAATTGCGTGATCCCCATTGAGGCGGGTATCGCGATCGTACTGTGGATCGGCATCATCATCACCGCACAGGCGTTTCAAACGACGCCCCGCGACCATGCACCCGCCGTGGCCATCGGATTGTTTCCCGCGATTGCTGCGTGGGGCGCCACCGTCGTACAAGGGGCGTTTATGACCGCTGGCGGCTCCCTGCAGGAAGTGCTCGTTGCAAATCACGCAGCCACAGCCAACGGCTTTCTGATTCACGGGATGCTGCTGCTGGAGCGCGGTTACATTTTCACCTGCATGGTGCTGGCGGCAATCACCGTGTTTTTGATCGAACGCCGCTTCTTTACGGCGGCAATCTGGTCGCTGTTCGCCGCCGCATTTGCCGGCTGCGGTTTAATGCACGCCTACCAGCTCAGCGGCAACGCGCTGGACTATCTCTTCATCCTCGCCCAGCCCGCCGAAGGGGCCTTGGTGTTTCGCGCCAATATGATCGGCGAAGGCTACTTGCTGTTCGCAGCCGTCTTTGCCGTGGTCGGCATGCTGCAGAAACGCGATCCGCCGGATCCAGGCGTTGCTTAGGCAGCTTGGGGCAATAACCGTTGGCGGAGTTTCACTTTCAGGTAGCGGATGCCGCGGGCGTCGTAGAAGTAGACGATGTTGTGATCGGAGGCCCAGATTGCTCCCAGACGGACACTGCGGGGGCCTTGCAGGGAGAATTGCAGCCCGCAGTCGCGGCCGCGGCGCGTGAGTTGCATTTCGCTCATCGAGAACTGTTCGCGAACGAGGTTCTCGCATTCACACAATTTGTCATGGATGAAGTTGCGAAGTTCATCCAACGAACGAATCCCGTCGACGCATTCAAACATCGTGTGTGGTACCTCTGAGTCGTTCAAAGGAATAGGCTTCTCAAGCCCCGCGGAGGCCGATTCGCAACCCGACAAGCCATGTCGGCCCTGAATCGAATGGATGCTTCCGAGTCGGCGTTGAGCCGTGATCGTCGTGACTTAGCGATACGGGTATCGGCGATTGCGGGTCGCTGCCTTGGAGATGCCGTCGGCGGGTGTTTTGACCCGCATGCGTCGCGTGGCCGTCGTGGTTTGCGCAATCGGATCATTTGAATTTTGACTTCAGCCAACCGGCCAGCTGCTGAACGGTGGTAACCGGTGTTGACTAAACCTCGCAGATCGCACAAATTGCCGTATACTATTAGATGGTGATCCTTATTCGATCTGACAGGGGCCGCCGCTTGCGTGACTCAAACGCTACTGGTCTGGCCTTATCGAGACCAGGATTTGACGATCGAAAGTGTCGCGATTTGGTGACCGAATGCGCGGTTGGCACCGATTAGCACGAGAATTCCGTGCGATTGCTAGGCGCCGGCCGGGATGTTTTGAGATGATGACCCCGGGCCATCGATCAATGGGAATACCTTGTCTGCGTTTTTGGGGAGCGAGGAATGGCTGAGTTCGACGAGACGGTTCTTCGGGATACGCGGCCGGAACTCGACGAGCGTCTCTATGTTCCCTATAGCGCCGGCTGGTCCGCGCACATCAAACGCTCCGGAGAAACCGAGCGCTGCTTCTCCCAGCATCCCGGCCAAGATTTTTTCCATCTGATCGTCCGCGGCGAAATCTATCTCGAAAACGGCGGCGAGCGATATTGTCTCACGTGCGCCATGCGGCGTGGCATCGTCTCCCGCGAACGGATGTTTTGGAAACATGACTCAACAGGTCCGACGATTGAGCCGTTGGACGATACGTCCGACTTTCCGTTGCAGGGTGGTTCGGACGAATAGTATCAACGAAAACCGTCCGCAACGCGTTTACTGGCCCAACCTATGCGGTCGACGACATTTTTCGCAAATCAGCACATCTTGACCCATTTCGCTTTCCGCCGTAGGATTCCACCGCGCGACCCCGCCTGACAGCGGTGGACGCGAGGCAGAGCATATCAGATTTGACGAACTTCCCAGCGAATTGTTTTGCATTTCCCGAGATGCGCTTGTGCGCGCATCTGTTCTTCAACGCGGTTGGTCATAGTTCGGTCCCCTCTATTGGGTTGAGGCCTTCCGGCCTCAAAAAACGGTCGCCCATTCAGCATTGATGCGACGACCGAAACGGTTGTCCTCACATCCTGCCCCCCTCACTTAGCGGAATTTCGCGGAATCCCCCAACTGATTCTGTCCGGAAGGTCTGGACCTCATCGTCGTGCCCTGCGCCCTTCGGTGTGCAGTGGGCGGTTTCTCCGCCGTCGGTTGAATTCGTTCTGTCCGTGCAAACCCCGTCGAACCTAAAACTTGGCGGTCCGTTGGTCACGGTCGAATGACGTGAACAATTCGTAATGCATTGTTCGCGGGGAGAAAGGCTTATGAAACGGTCACACGCATTGATCGCCGGGTGTTTGTTGCTGCTGCTGACAGCCGTCGCGGCAGCCGCCGGATGGTCCTTCAATCAGGCGCCGCGTTTCTACCGCGACGCGCTGGTCCAGCCCGCCGATCACGCACAGCGACAACAACAAGCCAAACATCTGGAAAGCCGCACGATGCGGTTTGTGGAGGAAATCTACCACGCCGATGCTTGGTCGCAGGAATTCACCGACGTGCAGATCAATAGCTGGCTGGCCGAGGAATTGCCCCGCCACCGCGGAGAATGGCTCCCGCCGGGCGTCTATCAACCCCGCGTTCAGTTCACTGAAGGAACGATTCACCTCGCCTTTCGGTATATCGACGATTGCTGGGATACGGTCGTCAGCGTGCAATTGAAGCCGCAGATCGCGTGCCGAAATTGTCTAGCCGTAGAATTCGTCGGTGCACATGCCGGCGGGATTCCGCTTCCCATGGACAACGTCCTGTCGGAAATTTCGCGGACACTGACGGCGGCCGGCTGGCTGCACGTGTGGACCGAACGAGACGGGCATCGCGTGATTCTGCTGGATCTCGACCAAGCCGGATTGGCGCAGCCGGTTCTGGAGTCGCTCGAAGTACGCGCCGGCGTCTTTCAAGTTTCCGGAAGGCGGCTCCCGGCCGGCGATGGGCAAATCGCCGAGTTGTTCCTCAGGCCGTCCGTGCGCGATCCCCTCATGCGTCGTTGATGCCTCCTCCTCTTAAGAACCGTGATTGTTACCCCCCCCGCCGCGCATTACCATGAAAACGGTATTCGAGCGCGGTCCCCCCGTTTGGGACGCCCGGACGAGATTTCCGACGTTTCGCAGGGACCATATCCAGCCGGAGGGGGAATTGTGCATGGTGAATCGGTCGGATGATCCCGAAGCCGCGCTCGCACAGAGAATCTTTCTTGACGCCGTCGAAAACGTTCCGCCCAACGACCGAGAAAAATTCGTCCAAGATTCCTGCGGCGGAAATTCCTCACTCAAGTCTCGTGTCGATGATTTGCTGGCGGCGCATCAAGTGGTTGCCGACTACTTCGACAAACCCTCCACCATCGTCGCATCCATCGCCGAAGAACGACCCGCCGCCGATCTCGAGGGCAGCGTCATCGGTGATTACAAATTGCTGAAGCAGATCGGCCGCGGTGGGATGGGGGTCGTTTACATCGCCCAGCAGTCCAAACCGGTGATCCGGCGTGTAGCGCTGAAAATTGTCAAACCGGGAATGGACACCAAGCAGGTCATCGCCCGCTTCGAGATGGAACGGCAGGCACTGGCGATGATGGATCATCCCCACATTGCGCACGTGTACGATGCCGGGGAAACGGAATCAGGCCTCCCGTACTTCGTGATGGAGTTGGTGCAGGGAAAACCGATCACCGCCTATTGTGATGAGGCGCAGTTATCCTCGCGAGAGCGGCTCAGATTGTTCATCAACGTCTGCCAGGCAGTCCAACACGCGCATCAAAAGGGCATCATCCATCGCGACATCAAACCCAGCAACGTTCTGGTCACGCTGCAGGACGGCAAGCCGGTTCCCAAGATCATTGATTTCGGTGTCGCCAAAGCGATCAACCAGGAAATCACCGATGAGACCATGCACACGCTCTATGCGCAGATGATCGGCACGCCGCTGTATATGAGCCCCGAACAGGCGGACCTCGGCGGCAGCGACGTCGATACGCGAACCGACATCTATTCGCTGGGTGTGTTGCTCTACGAAATGCTCACCGGCACCACACCGTTCGACCGCCGAGCGCTGTATGACGCCGGGTATGACGAGATGCGGCGGATGATTCGCGAGGACGAGCCTCCGCGGCCGAGCAACCGGATCAGCACATTGGCGGGCGACGCGGCGACGGTCGTCACGGATCGGCGCAAGACGGATCGCAAACGATTGCGGCAAACGCTCAGCGGAGACCTGGATTGGATTGTCGTCCGCGCACTGGAAAAAGATCGCGCGCGCCGCTATCAGACGGCGAGCGAGTTTGCGTCGGATGTCGGCAGGTTTCTAAACGATGAGCCTGTGGTCGCGCGGCCTCCCTCGAGAACGTACCGCATAAGGAAGTTCGCCCGCCGGCACCGGGCGTTTCTGGGGTCCGCCGCTGCGATTGCGTGTATCTTGATTCTCGGGATCACAGTCAGCACCTGGCAGGCCTTGGAGATGGCCCGCGCCTGGCAGCTTGCCGAGGAACGATCGGAAACGGCCGAATGGCAGCGCAACCGCGCTGAAGCGGCCAACGCCCGCGCGGAACGGTTGTTATACGTCTCGGACATGAAGGTCGCTTCGGATGCGCTGCGCCGAGATGACATCCCCTTGGCAGGGCAGCTCTTGGATCGACACCGCCCCCGCACACGCGACCAGGACCTGCGCGGATTCGAATGGCGCTATATGCACCGGCTGGTGGATGTCCCCAGCCACGCGGAATTGACCTGCCCCGACGTTATCTTCTGTGTGAATCCTTCGCCCGACGGAAGACTGTTGGCGGCCGCGTGCGATGACGGCAACATCTATATCTTCGACGTGCCGTCGCGGAAAATGCTGCGAACGATACCCACGGGGGCCGAGTCGGCCAATTTCGTCGGTTGGTCTAGCGATCAGTCCGAGATTGCTACAGCGGACGGCAACGGAAACCTGAAAACCTGGGACGCGGCTGACGGTTCTGAGAAACTATCGATTCCGGCCCACGCAGGGGAAGCCTTCTGCGCCCACTACACGCCGAACGATGGCGCACTGATATCCTCCGGCAGCGACGAAATGATCTACATGTGGGATCGTGCCTCGGGCAAGAAGATTCGCACGTTCGCAGGACATGAACGTGACGCCGAACAGATCGCCGTTTCTCCTGACGGGCGGCAATTTGCCTCGGCGAGCAGCGACGGAACGCTGCGGTTGTGGGATGTCGAAACTGGAAAGGAATTGAAAAAGTGGGATCTCGAAGACTCCCGCGTGCTCTGCGCGGCGTTCTCCGCTGACGGTCGCCACATTGCGGCTGGTACGGTCCATGGCGGGGTCTTTTTGGCGGAAACCAAGTCCCGGACTTGCCGGCGAATCGCCACTCAGATCGACGGCATCGAGTCTGTCACCTTCTTGCCCGATGGCGACTGGCTCGCCACGGGTGATCGCGGCGGGACGATTCATCTCTGGCCCGTAATCACGGATGATCGGAAACCCCCGGCGACCGCCGAACGAAAAATTGCCCCGTCTTGGAGTGGCCACACCGATCATCGCGTACACGCGCTAGCGGTCGTCCCCGGCAGCCGTCTGCTGATCTCCGGCGGCAGCGACCGCGTTGCGCGAATGTGGACTCCGAGCCCGCAATCCGCGCAGTGGAGAATCGCTTCGGACGGACAGAATGCGATGGGAATCGCTATGGGACAGAATAATCAACTTTATGTCGCCGATCGCCAGATCCTCTGTTGGAATCTCTCCAGCCGCAAATCGAGTCCCCTATTTTCCACCCACCAAGAGCAGTTTCGATCCTTGGCAACGTCCCGCAACTGTTGCGGATTGGCAGCCAGCGACGATCGGACCTTGATGCTTTTCGATACGGAATTGCAACAACTCGTTTGTTCGTGGGACATCCCGGCCGAGCTTGACGATCCACGTTTAGCGGTCTCTCCCGACGGCCGCAAAGTCGCCACGGCGTGGTGGGATACGTCGAATCACGTGGAAGTCTATGACGCCGATCGGCCGCAGCAGGTATTACGTTTACCCGCCACGCAAAGCAATTGCGCACTCTTCTCTCCCGATGGTCAGAGATTAGCCTACGGTACGATGAACGACTTGAAGATTGTCGATCTCGAAAAAATTGGCGACGTCGAACAGGACGAGCCGGGCCTGCAATTGTCAGGTCATTCGAGCACGTTGTCAGACTGCGCGTTTCATCCCAGCGGCGACTACATTGCCACGGTCAGTCACGACCGACGGTTGAAACTTTGGAACGCTCACAGCGGCGAAGAACTCTTTTCCGTCATCGCGCATCGCGACAAAATCAAGACGGTCGCCTTTTCGCCTGACGGCGATCGTCTGGTCACCGCCGGCAACGACAGCATCGTCAAGATCTGGGATCGGCAATCGGGCCAGCCTTTGTTCGATTTCGGCACCGAATCGACCGGAATCCGCATCGTGATGTTCACCCCCGACGGCGAGCGGTTGGTCTGTCTGCTGGCGGACGGAACGATCGTCGTATACGACATCTCCACCCCCGCCAGCGCCGACTCATAACCGGTCGAGGCGTTTTTCCATCATCGACAAATCGTCACCCATGGCTGATTAAATGCTTCGCAGATTCAAGAAGATTACACTCGACTTGCGACACGTCATTGCCCTTCAATTACTCTGTGCACCGCTATTCGCCGCTGCCGGTGAGACGCCTGGGGACTCACAACAGTTGCCCACGCAATTCCGCCGTCCGGTTGCGCTCGGCCTACTCAATAACAACACGCGCCTTGCCGTCGCCAATCGCCGCAGCGGCAGCCTGAGCCTGCTTGATACCCAGTCCTGGACCGTGATCAACGAATTCCCGGCCGGCAAAAGCCTGTCCGACCTCGCCGTGTTGCCGGACGGGCAACACCTATTGGCGACCGACGAAACGGGACACGAATTGATCGCGCTGCGGTACGAGGACAATAAACTGCGGGAGGTATTACGAGTCCCGATCAACCCACATCCGGTAGAATTGGCGCTCAACCAGGACGGAACTCGCGCGTACGTCGCGTCGTTATGGTCGCGGCAAGTGACGGTCGTCGACATTTCGGCACTGAGCGAAGCCGCGCCGGCCACGACCATTCTTGCCACGGTCGACCTGCCGTTTGAGCCTCGCGAAATGCTGTTCTTGGATGATGCGGGTAAGTTGATCGTCGCGGATGCATTCGGCGGCCAACTGGCGGTGCTCGATGCCGAGAGGGCCGTCATTGATTCGGTTCGCGAGTTGCCCGCCCACAACATGCGCGGACTGACGCTCAATTCCCAGGGCGATGAGGTATTGATCTCACACCAGCGGCTCAACTCCTTGGCGCGGACCGATTTCGACGATCTGCATTGGGGAATCCTGGCCGGAAACGTCGTGCGTACGGTAGCGGTGAAACGACTGATCTCCCCGGAGAGCGACTTGCTCGCCGGCAGCAGCATCCGGCGGTTGGGAGACGCCGGGAATGGTGCCGCCGATCCGGCAGAGGTGGTCTTGTTTGAAGGCGGCCGGATTGTCGTCGCTTTCGCCGGGACGGGTGAGGTCGCGCTGACCAACCTCGCCGGCAGCGAAATGCTCCGCTACCAAACGGGCCGGCGGCCGACGGCGCTACTCTCACTTCCCGATTCGGGCGCCGTGATCGTCGCCAATACCTTGTCCGATTCGATTTCGGTCTTCCACCCGAAATCGGATCCACCGGTCCACACAATTTCCCTCGGGCCGACACCGGAACCCTCGCCGCAAGTGCGCGGGGAGTTGTTGTTCTTCGATGCGCAACTATCGCACGATCGCTGGCTGAGCTGCCACAGTTGCCACACCGACGGCCACACCAACGACCTGCGAGTGGACACGTTGGGTGACGGTTCCTATGGCGCGCCGAAACGGGTTCCCACGTTGTTGGGTGTCGCCCAGACCGACCTATGGGCCTGGGACGGCAGCGTCAAAGAACTGCACGACCAGATTGACAAATCGATTCGAACCACCATGCACGGCAACGCACCCCGGGGAGAGGACGTCAACGACTTGGCGGCGTACCTGCAATCACTCGATCCGCCGCCCCCCTTAAGACCCCAAGTAATCGATGCAGCCGACGACGCAAGCCTCGCCCGCGGACGGGAACTGTTCCGGGACATGAACTGCATCCAGTGCCACGTCCCGCCGGTGACTTACACGACCGGCGGAGCGTTTGACGTAGGACTTGAAGATGAAGTCGGCAACCGCAAGTTTAACCCCCCCTCGCTCCGCGGCGTCGGCCGGCGACACGGCTATTTTCACGACAAACGGGCCAAAACGCTCGACAAGGTATTCACCGAACACCATCATCAACTCGATCACGCGCTGGACGAACGGGAGCTCCGCGACTTGGTGCGGTTTTTGCACAGTCTATAATCCGGCAAGGCTGCATGAACCAAGCCCCTCCCGAGGCCACGGCCAAGGAGTTTTTTCCATGTTGGTACAATTCGGCGACTGTCGCCTGGAACTCGCCCAAGGCGATATCACCACACATGAAGTCGACGCGATCGTCAACGCCGCCAATAGCGGACTGCGGGGCGGCGGGGGTGTAGACGGCGCCATCCATCGTGCCGCCGGACCGGAGCTCATCCGTGAAACGAAGCGGGACTATCCCGACGGTTGCCCCACCGGCAGCGCCGTCGCCACCGCTGGCTACGGCCTGCCGGCCAAATTCGTGTTTCACGCCGTCGGCCCCGTCTGGCGGGGTGGCACGAAGAACGAACCGGAATTGCTGGCCGGCGCGTACCGCCGCTGTTTGGAATTGGCTGTCGAACACGGCTGCCAATCAATCGCCTTTCCGGCCATCAGCACCGGTGTCTACGGCTATCCCATCGATCTGGCTGCGGAGACGTCGCTGTCGGTCGTCCGCGATTTTCTGCAGGCCCAGGGCCGCCCGCCGTTGGTGCGGTTTGTGCTCTTCAGCAGCGGCAGCTACGGCGCCTATGCCCGCGTGCTGGAGATGATGGCCAATTGACGCGTCAGTGAGGTTCTTGCACGCCGTCTCTGGCTCGCTAGAATGCGCTGCGTGCAGGACCAAACTCGAACTATGAAGCGTTGATTTTCCATGACGACTGAATTTGCCGTGGGTATTGACCTCGGCACGACCAACAGCGTGGCCGCCTACGTCCCCTTGGGGGACGACGAGGCCGCGATTCAATTACTCCCCGTGCCGCAACTCGTCGCCGCCGGCACCGTCGAAGCACGGACCTCACTCCCGTCGTTTCTTTATATCCCCACCGAGGAGGAATCGGCCAAACAGGCCTTCGCCCTGCCGTGCGACGATCGCCCGGACGTCGTGACGGGAGAATTTGCTCACAAACAGGCGGCCGACGTCCCCACCCGGACCGTCGTCTCCGCCAAATCCTGGCTGTGCCACAATCGCGTCGATCGCCGCCAGAACATCCTGCCCTGGGGAGCCGACGACTCAATCCCCAAAGTCTCGCCGGTCGCCGCCGCGGAACATTATCTTAAGCATTTGGTCGCCGCGTGGAACGCCGCGCACCCCGATGCCTCCTTGGCTGAGCAGCATGTCGTTCTCACCGTCCCCGCATCGTTCGACGCCGCCGCGCGCGAATTGACGCGCGAAGCGGCGCTGGCTGCCGGGTTGCCGGAGGATTTCGTGCTACTCGAGGAACCGCAGGCGGCGCTTTATGCCTATCTGGCGACCGCCGGAGATGCTTGGCGCAAGGAACTGGCGGTCGGCGATGTCTTGCTGGTTTGCGACGTCGGCGGCGGAACGACCGACTTCACGCTCATTGACGTTGAGGAAGAAGACGGCGAACTGACGCTCCGCCGCCGCGCCGTCGGCAACCACCTGTTGGTAGGCGGCGACAACATGGACCTCGCTCTGGCCCATCAAGCGGCCGGTGAGTTCGCCAAAAAAGGCACCAAGTTAGACGCCTGGCAGTCGGTCTCACTGTGGCATGCCTGCCGCACCGCCAAGGAAACGATCTTTGGTGACGAGGGTCCCGCGACGCATCCGGTCACGGTCTTGGGCCGCGGCAGTAAACTGATCGGCGGCACTGTGTCGATCGACATGGATCGCAAGAAATCGGCTGCCCTGTTGTTGGAGGGTTTCTTTCCCAAATGCGACATCCAGGAAAAACCGGCGGCGGCGCCCCCCTCCGGGTTTCAGGAAATCGGCCTGCCGTTTGAGGCGGACACGGCTGTCACGCGCCATCTGGCGGCGTTTCTCAGCGCTCACGGCGACAGCGAACCGGTGATGCCCACACGGCTGCTGTTTAACGGCGGCGTCTTTAAGGCGGCGGAGTTGAGGAAGCGGCTGCAACAGACCATTGCCGGCTGGGCGGACGCGAAATCAAGACCCCGATTGCTCGATGGCGAACACGACCTGGACTACGCCGTCGCCCGCGGCGCTGCGTATTATGCCCGCGCCAAACAGGGCCGGGGGATTCGCATCCGCGGCGGCACTTCGCGGGCCTATTACGTCGGCATCGAAACCTCCGGACCGGCCATTCCCGGCGTGCCCCGTCCGCTGAGGGCGCTGTGCGTCGCCGCTTTGGGCATGGAAGAAGGGACCGAAGCGGATGTCCCCTCCGGCGAAATTGGTCTGGTCGTCGGCCAACCGGCCCAGTTTCGCTTCTTCAGCTCCGCCGTCCGCCGCGACGATCAACCGGGGGACGTGATCGCCTCCTGGACGACCGACGAAATCGCTGAAACCGATCCCTTGGAAGCCACGCTCCCGGCGAATACCGAAACCGATGAAGGCTATGTGCCGGTGAAGTTCCACACCAAGATCACCGAACTGGGCATGTTCGAACTGTGGTGCGTGAGCACAACCAGCGACCAACGCTGGAAGCTGGAGTTCAGCGTCCGTGGCGACGAATAGCGTCGCAGTAGGCTTGAGGACGTGAGGCTGTAGGCTTTAGTCCTTAGGTTTTAGGGTTGGCCGTTGGATATCGACGAAGATTGATTTGCCGATCCTGGCTCAGAGTTGTCTCTGACCTCTGACCATTTGAAGCCGTTATTCGCGGCGCTCCCCACCCCGCGCACGCCTCGACAACAGGTCTCTCGCTCAGAAACCGCCCATGTCGTCGTCGCCGAAATAGCCCCCCTCCGGTTCGGCCAATTGGCTGAAATCGACGAAACGCATCGATTCCTTTTTCCACGTCAAATTGACGATGCCCGTGGGGCCGCTGCGGTGTTTGGCCACGATCACCTCCGCTTCTCCCGGGCGTTCCTCCGGGTCGTAGGCGTCGGGGCGGTGCAGGAACATGACAATGTCCGCGTCCTGTTCAATCGCGCCGCTTTCCCGCAGGTCTGCCAGTCGTGGCCGTTTGTCTTCGCGCAATTCCACGCCCCGATTCAGCTGCGCCAAGGCGATCACCGGCACGTGAATCTCTTTGGCTAAGAACTTTAGCCGCCGCGTGATGAGAGAAATCTGCTGCTCCCGCGGGGCACGCTTGTCTTCCGGTTCGATCAACTGCAAATAGTCGATGATGATCAGGCTGATATCCTGCTTGCGTTTGAGGCGGCGGGCGATGGCGCCAATTTCCGACATGCTGCGGCCCGGTTTGTCGTCGATATAAAGCGGCATACCACCCAGGTCGGTCGAGGCGTGCATGACTCGGTCATATTCTTCGTTGTCGAGGTCCCCTTTTCGCATGCGGTGGCCGTCCAATTTGGCGGTGATACACAACAGCCGCTCGGCGAGTTCCAAATTCGATTGTTCCAGACTGAAGATCAACACGCCCCCCTGCGGGATGGTACCGTAGGGCAAATCTTCACCGCGCTGCCGGTACTCTTCGCTTAACCGGTCGCGGGCGCCGCGGGCCACCGCTTCGGCAACGTTCACCACAAAGGCTGTTTTGCCCATACTCGGCCGGGCCGCCAGAATGACGAGCTCCGACGGTTGGAAGCCGTTTGTCTGATGGTCAAGGTCCTTAAAGCCGGTGCTCAGCCCGCTGATGCTCCCCTCTTTCTCACGCCGCTGCTGGATGCGGTCAAAGGCATCCATCAGGATATCTTTGAGCACCATCTTGTCGGTGTTTTCCTGCTGTTCGACGATTCCAAAGATGGTCTGCTCCGCCTTCGTGAGAATGTCGAGCGTGTCCTGCGAACTGTCGTAACTTTCGCTGAGAATGTCGGTACAAGCGTAAATCAGGTTCCGCAAGATGCCTTTGTCGCGAACGATTTGTGCGTAGTACTTGGCATGTGCCGCGTGAGGGACGGTGTTCAGGATTTCGCTCAAATAGCCCACGCCCCCGACCTCTTCCAGCAGGTCGGACCGCTGCAGATTCTCGGCCACGGTGACCACGTCGATGCCGCGATTGCCCGATTCGTGCATGCGATAGATCGCATCGCAGATTTGCATGTGGGCTTTGACGTAATAGTGCTCGGGTCGGACGACGTCGATGACTTCGTCAATGACGTCATTGACCAGTAGCATGCTTCCCAACAGGCTCTTTTCCGCCTCAATATCCTGCGGCGGCAGACGATCATGTTCGGCGGTTTTGGTGGAAGCGGTGGCCATCGGAAAAGTCCTCCCTGAAGTGCCGAAAGCACTCGATTCAAAGCAGTTCGCGCAGCGTCGCGGACCCTAATGGTACGCATTCATTTTAGCCGCCGGTGCGTCATGGGCGATACGGCGGCGAGGTCCCTTTATGACCGGTCAACTTGCCAATCGCAAGTCCCAAAAGAACGTTGTCGCAACCCATTGGGAGAGCCAGTGATAGCTCGCTACGAAATTGCTGCTGCCGATTTCGCCGCACAACGCATCAAGGATCAGCGATCCGTCTTGCCGCTGGGGGCCGAGCGGTTTATGCTGGCAGCGTCCCTCTGCGCCCTGCTTTAAGGCGAGGATGTCCACGTGTTGACGATACTCGGCGAAAAACACCGATGTTGCGATCACATGCCGCGGCGGAACTTTCTGCGGATTGGCGGCCTGTCGCTGGGCGGGCTCTCCTTACCGCAGATTTTGCGAGCTGAGCAACAGTCCGGCCGGTCACAGCCGCACAAAGCGATCATCATGATCCTGCTTCCCGGCGGGCCGCCGCACCTCGACATGTACGATCTCAAGCCGGACGCGCCGGCGGAGATTCGCGGCGAGTTTTCCCCGATCGCCACCAGTGTTCCCGGCATCGACATCGGCGAACTGCTGCCCCGTACGGCGTCGATGATGGATAAGTTCGCCATCGTTCGATCACTGTACGGCGGGCGAGACGACCACAACGTGCACCAATGTCTCACCGGCTGGGAAAGCCATCCGCAACAAGGGGATTCGCAGACCGTGCCGGGCTTTCCGCAGGGAGGATGGCCCAGTATCGGCGCCGTGTTGTCGAGATTGCAGGGACCGGCTGATCGGTCAGTGCCGCCGTTTATCAGCTTGTCGCCCCCCAATGCGGAGTCCACCACGCGGGCGTCGTTGAATCAGGCGGGGTTTCTCGGCGTGGGGCACGCGGGATTTGAACCGAATCGCAAACGCCGGCACGATATCGTCTATCAATCGGGAGTTTCCGCCGACGTCGTTCGTCGCGATCGCGAAGAGTCCGCCGACATCGTCCTCAAGGACATCAGCCTCCAGCGGCTGGGGGATCGGCGCACGCTGCTGGCGAGCCTCGATCGATTCCGCCGCACGGCGGACGAACAGGGCGTGATGGACGGTATGGACGCCATCAACCGGCAGGCGTTTGGGATTTTGACGTCCAGCCGATTGGCCGAAGCATTGGATCTCAAACTCGAAGCCCCGGCTCTGCGGCGACGGTACGGCATCCCCGAAGGAGCGCCGGTGCATGGCGGGGCAAAACTTTTGGAACAATTCCTCATCGCACGCCGAGTCGTGCAAGCCGGCGCGCGGTGCGTGACGTTGGCCTTCAGCCAATGGCCGCTGGAGCGGATGAGCCGCGGCGGGTTCAATTGGGATTGGCATGTCGACAATTTCAAAAACGCGAGCGTGCAAGTCCCCATGTTGGATATCGGGCTGACCGCTCTCATCGAGGACTTGGATCGGCACGACATGTTGAACGACGTGTCGGTCGTCGTCTGGGGCGAATTCGGACGATCCCCCCGCATCAATAATCAGGCCGGGCGGGACCATTGGCCGCGATCTTCGGCCGTGTTGTTGGCCGGCGGCGGAATGCGGACGGGGCAGGTGATCGGTTCGACGAACCGACTGGGCGAGACACCGGCCGATCGCCCCGTGCATTATCGCGAGGTATTCGCCACGTTGTATCACCAGTTGGGCATCGACGCCCGGAATACAACCTTGACGGACCTCCGGGGACGCCCGCAATATCTGGTGGACGGCCGACGTCCGATTCGGGAGTTGATCTAACGCGCCGCTCCGGCCGTTTTATCGTCGGAATGTGACGTCGATCAGGTCTTGGAATCGGCTTTGCTCGGTATGGAACGCTTGTTTTTGTGATTCCAACTCCGTTTTGAGCTTCTCCAACTCCGACTGCTGCTGCGCAAAGCGGTTTTGTTCGTCGGTGATGCGGATGAGCGCCTCGCGGAGCGCGGCTTCGTTTTCCTGAAACGTTTCGGCCCGCTGCGCGAGTTCGTCCTGCGCCGCTTTCAGTTTTTTCCGTTCCGCTTCCAGGCGGCTTTCATTCTCGGCGGCAATCCGAGTCAGCGCGTCTCGCAACTGTTGCGCTTCCGTTTCCAAACGTGCGTTGTGCTCGCGCAGTTCCGCGTTGGCTTCCTCATCAGAGCCGGTCGAGGCACCGCCGTTTTGTGCGACCTGGGCCAGGCTTTGCTGTAGACTCTCCAATTCGGACTTGAGCGTCGACTGCTCTTCGTCCATTTGCCGCAACTCGCGCTGTACCGGCCGCAGTTTTTTCCAGAGCGCCGCCGCGTCGCCGTTTTCGTCTCCTAGTTCGTCACGTTCGCGCAACTCGCGCAGTTGTTGGAATTTTCGCTTCAGCCGATCCCGGTGGATCTGGAGCCCGTCCCGCTGTTCGTCCTGTTCGGTGCGTTGGAACTCTAGTTTTTCGCGATCCTTCTGCAGTCGCCGCACATCTTGCTGGTGCTTGGCACGATCGATTTCGAACTGCTGCAATTCCTCATTGAGGGCTGCTTGTTCATCTTCGAGGACTTGGCGTTCGGCGAGCAGTTGCCGGCGTTCCTTGGCCAGCTTGCGCAACTCGCCGTCGGCACTCGCGTCACCGCGTCCGCCGGACGTTTTCTTCAGACGCGATTCAAATGACTCGCGTTCGGTTTGAAGCTGAATGCGTTCTTCATCGAGCGCCGTCTTGGCCGCCAGCACGCGCTCCAATTCTTTTTGCAGACGCTTCTGGAGTTGCCCGATATCGACGTCGTCATCGGCCGCGCCGGCGCCGGCGGCGGGCCGTGGCGAGGATGTCATGCGTTTCTTGACAGCGGCATCGGGATCATCGTCTTCTATTTCCGATTGCAACGCATCCATGCGTTCCAGGGCCTGCAATGTACGGCTGGATTTCGGATTTGACGAATCCGCTCCGCCGGGCTGCGAAGTCGGCTTGGCGATTTTGCGGCGCTCTTTGGGGGGCGTGAGCGGGCCGAGCGGACCGTCCTCCATAGGGTCGATGGTTTCCCCCCAGTCCGGAAATTGCCCGAGTTCCAATTCGGCAAGCGTTTCCAGATCGAACGCCAGCGCGCGGGACGCCGTTTCTTCGTCCGACATCGCGGCGATCATCGATTCACCGGCGATTTCGACGGCCGCCCAGACCTCCTTGCCCATTCCTTTCGAGGCGCGGACAGCGAACGAAATATTGGCGGCGCCCACCGCAGCCAGAGCGGCCTTGGCGGCGTGAATCGCCCCGGAGTTGGCGGGGTCGGCCTCTTGCGCCGCGGCGAAGGCCTCTTCGGCGTCGCGCGCGGCAGTCGCGGCTTTTTTCACGTCGACCGCTCCGCCCATGGCGAATTCCTCGGCGACGCGAATCGCGGCGTTTATGGCGGCCGTGCTGGTTTGTTTTGTGGGGTGGTCGTTTTCCAGGACGTACTGAGACTGGATTCTCCGCGCACAACGCGACGCAAACGCGACCAGCGCTCGCAACGGCAATCGCCTCAGTCGATCTCCGTGGGAAAACTCGCCCATGTCACTCGATCGTCCACAATCCGTCAGTTGAAGGGAGCCAGCGCAACGGCACGAACCCAACTCGAAACCAACTCATGTGAACGTGTGGCTTCCGATGTCGGGACTCGTGCACGCGCAAACTCGCGAATGATTCCATCCGATTGGTTGCGCCATGCGGCCTAGGCCGGTGCCGCCACCCACTTCTCCAGCTTGGCGCGCAAGTCGTCCGGCGTAAACGGCTTCACCAGATAATCCGTGACCCCGTTTTGAATCGCCGTTACCACGCGTGCCCGCTCCGCTTCGGTGGTGATCATGATGAATGGAACGTCTTTATTGACTTCGCGAACCTTCTGTAGAAAGGTCAAGCCGTCCATGTTGGGCATGTTCCAATCGCTCAACACGACGTCGAAGGCCTTGCTTTGAAAGTGTTGCAGCGCTTGTTGGCCGTCTTCCGCCTCGGTGATATCCGCTTCAGCCACACCCAATTTCAAAAGACATCGCTTTTGAATTGTCCGCATCGTTCCCGAGTCGTCGGCGAGTAAGAGTTTCATTGTCCAGCCCTTCGCTCATTTCGCAGATCAGAAAAATTGATTTTCATCGATCTGCCCCGCGGCAGCGACAATGCGGCAACGCCCTCGCCGGAGTGGGACGTCGACGACGATTCTCAAGTTTTGTCGAGCGCAGAACTTATGGCATGAGGGATCGTCCGTATTGCCGGGGCCGGGAGCCCATCGTCTGACGAAATATAGCTCACAAAACGGGCACTGCCGGGGATTCCTCGCCGTTCCCCGCCCAATCCGTCCGGCTATGACGATTGGCGCGAATAGACCGTCATCGGCACCGCTAACCCGAATTATTCACCGTTTTCAAACAAAAGAAGCCTCTGTTGCATCTTAAGT
>CALFYU010000246.1 GCA_937952455.1 uncultured Planctomycetaceae bacterium | reverse complement strand
CCTTGCCCTGGGCGACCAGTTCGATAAACAGCGTCGTCGCAAAGATATGCGCATCGACCTCGTCGCTGGAGGTATCCCCTTTCCATTCGAACTTGCCATCCTTCGTGCGGTTCCACTCCGAGGGCAAACCGCCCGACCCTGTGCTGGCTTGCACGCCGGTCTCGCCGACGGCATAGATTGATCGCGCGGGGAATCCATCGATGGGAGTGATCTCTTCGCACCACTTGAGCGAACGGAACACATCAACCGCCGCCTCGCGCACCGCCGGGTCTTTGGTCACGGCGTACTTGAAACAGAGTGCGTCGAGGTAATGGCTGACCCAGCCGCCGTCGTTGTCGCTCATGAAACGGACGTACCCTTGCGAGTCTTTGTCCCACACCAGATTGTGAATGAATCCCAGCCGCTTCTGCCCCCACTGCTCCATCCACTTCTCGTACCAGGCCGCTTTTTTGAACAGCGTATACGGCTCATAGTTGATCACGCCCAACCCGCCGTCGGTCGCGATATAAGCCGCACTCTTCCCGCAGGCGATGCTGTTCACTTTATCGTGCGGAATCCAACGATCGTGGCCGAAGAATTGAAACTCGCCGTCGACCACGCGAATCGCGCCCCGCATCGTGCCGACCCAATAGTCCCGATCGAACCCAGCCGCCAGACAGGTGGTGTCCTCGTAACACAGCCCCTCCCGCCCGGTGAGATTGCGCCAGCTCATGCCGTGCAAGACCCCTAACCCACGATCGGTGGCGACGAGCAGTTTACCGCCCAGCGCCAGCATGTCCCGCGTCCGTGAGCCAAGCGGCAGCTCGCCCCAGTCTTGGACGTCGTCGTAATTGATGCGCCCCAGTTCCAACAGGCCGATGCGATCGGCATGGCGGACGTAGAGCGTCTCCGCATAAGACGCGACACCTAGAATTGGCGGTTTGCCCTGTTCTTCCGTATCTAGCCGCTTTAGTCCCTGCGGCCCAACGGCGAACAAATGTTTTTCGGTCGCGGCAACGACGGTCCCTAGATGGTCGCAGATCTCTGCGAATTGCTCGCCAGAAACGTTCGTCCAGCCCGACTCGTCGTAGCGCCACAATCCAGGTTCACCCAGCAGCCATAGCTTGCCGCCGACAGTCTGGATACGACGGATTTTCTCGGTTGGGGCGGCGACTGGCACCAGCTGGCGCTCTTTGAGTTGAAACAGTTTCTCCTCGGTCGCTGTATACGACGTGTCGTTGATCACCGCCGCGGAAATCAGCGGCTGCTCGGTCGAAATCTTGTAGCCGGCCTCCTGCAGATAGACGTCGTCGCTGACCGTTTTCCAGCGCGGATTGGTTGGGATCGGCAAATCGGCGCGGGAGATCGTTCCAAATGAGCCAACGACTGTCACAAGCAGCGACAACCGGAATAATTGAAATATGCGGGTCATGCGGGAATGCCTTCTGCTGGACGAAAATGGGGGCGGGCGGAAATCGGACAGCGGACCGGTTCCGCGGCGCGTCGGTGGGGGACCGTCCTCCCATCACGCCAATTCGCGTGCCGAATGTCAAGTGTCGCCGCGGCGGTTAAACGATCTCAGAGCCGGGATTTATGGTTTTCGGCGTTCACTTCGGCAGGGGATTCGCTGTATCCTGAGTGGAGGTGAGTTTTCGCCAGGGCACTCGATTTTGACGTTGGATAATTTGCTGCGATGATTGGGGATGTACTCGTCAACCGATTTCGGCTCGAAGAGCGCTTAGGGGGGGGTGCGCAGGGAGAGATCTATCGGGCGCGGGACTTGCAATTGAGCCGGTGGGTGGCCATCAAGATGCCCACCAACAAGGTCGATGAGGATTTCGTCGCCAACTTCAAACGCGAAGCGAAGCTGCTCGTCAAATTCGAGCACGCCAACGTCGTCACGTTGCACGACTTTTATGACCCCGACGACGGCATGCCGTTTCTGGTCATGGAGTACCTGCAGGGCCAGCCGCTGGACGCGCGCCTGAAGGACAAGTCGCGGCCGCTGACCCGCACGCAATTGCGGGCCTTCGCCGAACAGATCTGCGGCGCGCTGCACAAAGCTCACGAAGCGGGTCTGATTCACCGCGACATCAAGCCCAGCAACGTAATGCTGGTCGACGAGGGGAAGCGGAGCGAACGCTTCGCGGGTCTCGATCTCAGCACAGCCAAGTCCGCCGACTTCGCACCCGTGACCAACCCCACGATCATGAGCACCCAGGGGGAATTCTCGGGGACGATCGCCTATATGTCGCCCGAGCAACTCGAAGGGGGCAAGATCGATTATCGCAGCGACATCTATTCCTTTGGCACGACGATCTATCAGATCCTGACAGGCAAACTGCCGTTTCAGCCGCCGGACAACTATGCCGGCCTGTTCGGGTTTATGCAGAAGGTGGTGCGGGACAATCCGCCCCCATTGAGGGAAGCCGCGCCCGAACAAGAGTTTTCGGATCAGTTGGAACAGGACGTGATGGATTGCATGGCCAAGAAGGCCACCGACCGTCCCGATTCAATGCAGACCGTCTCGCAACGGTTGTTGAAGAGTCTCCCGCAAGAGATCGTACCCGCCTTGGCTGACACGCAGATCCTGACTCAGGATACGATCCCGACGCTTCCGGGCGAGCTTCAGCGACCAGCGGGGAGCCGCTATTGGAGTTGGGCAATCGCAGCCGCGGTATTGGTCCTGGGAGGGCTGTGGATTGTCTATCGCGGCGATGCCAAACCGACGGTGACTCCCCCGCCGCCGCCAACGATCCGGGTGCAGACCAAGCCGCTGAAGTTCAAAATCCGCGCGGGAGACACTGCGAACTTAACTGTCACTATCGATTCGGACGTGGAAGGCTATGCCGATCTGCAATTGGCCGGCATTCCAGGCATTACTTGGGAAGCGAACGTCGAAGGCACCGCGCTGAACAAGCGCGTGCACGTTACTCCTGAAGGTCCGCAAACATACACCTATCATGCCACTGCCGCGATCACTGCCAGCCCCGGCGCAGCCGAAGCGGTGACGACGAAGGTCACGATCGAAGACAGCAAGACGAAAAAGCCGCTCGCCGACGAACAGCGCGTGTCGCTGGATATTCAAGGCCCCCGGTTGTGGCTGCAGGATGTCGAAGGGTTTGAGTGCGATCCCATGTCCGGATTGATTCCGCATCCGCAAAACGAAAAAGTCGGCCCGGGCCATAAAGTCTATCTCGCCGAGCGCATCGAGCGCGTGCTGATCGGCGAAGACAGAGAGCCGATTCGCATCCCGTTTCATCTCATCCACCGGGGACGGCTTCCCGGCAGCGACAAAGTCTCATCGAAGTGGCCGGTCGACGTCGAACCGTTTTACATGATGGAAAACAAAGTCCACAATCAACTGGTCTTGGAATACGGCGAGACTGAAGCGGAAGGCTTCGACGCCAAAGCTTGGGTCTACCTGGGGGAGAACGCGGCGAATCGCCCCGAGGATGGGCAATTCGCATGGCTGCTGTTTCCGCAGAAATTCCCCGACCTTCCCGCGATGAACCTCAAGGTCGAGGAGGCGGAGCGGATCGCGCGCTGGCTGACGGCGGGTCGCGGCACCCTGCCCCGACAAGCGCAGTGGGACGTCGCCAGCGGGCTGTACGATGGTGACTTGGATGATGTCGCCCAAACCTGGCCCGAAGGTCCCTACCTGGGCCGCTGGAACCCAGACGATCCGCTGCAAATCGCCATCAATCGCACACCGGGAGCCGAGCCGCCCGCGCCGGTGGGAACGTCGTTGGATGATGTCAGCCCGTACGGCTGCAGGGATATGGCGGGGAACGGCTGGGAGTTTACGGCGGACGTCTATTCGCCGGAGACGAACGCGGTGATGGGGGTTGTCCCCTTGAAGGGAAGTGCGGCGGTCGGCGAAGCGGGATCGGCGCTTGATTTCGAACAACCTTATCTCTTCAGCCGCGGACAACAATACTTCCGCAACATCGTCGAGAACGACGACTCGAAGGATGGCTGGAAGTCCCCGCTTCAATATGACGATCTGCAGCGGGATAACTTCAAAGAGATCGCCGAAGTCAGTTATCCAGACCGCAACCCCGCCTACGGATTTCGGGCGATCATCCCCATTGACTGAGAAACAGGCGGATTTTGGGGTTTTGGGCCGATTTTTCTCGAATTTTCTGCCCCGATTTCGATTATAGTGGCGGATAGATAAGATAAGGGCAGGTCTGTACCTAGAAAACCATTGAGCAGAGTAGGCAACGTCCCACCGTCGGGTGCCACGGCTGGCTTGTCCAGCAGTGCGGCTGTCGGTTGTGCCGATGGCACTGGCGGACTCGCCGCCAGCGGCACCCCCTGACAACGGCCTGCTATTGCTCGTTCATATTTTTTCTCCCGGGGCCGTGTCATGAACAGAATCACCGTGTCGATTGCGTTGGTGTTGGGTTCACTGATGCCGGCGGCCTTATTCGCGGCGGCCGACAAAGACAATTTTCCCATTCTCCGCGTCGAGGCGGGCGGGCCGGTGAGCTTTGTCACCTCGCTCGCGTTCAGCCCCGACGGCAAGGTGCTCTATGCCGCCGGACGGGACAAAGTCGTGCACGCCTGGGTCGCGACCGAAACCTATGACGGCGTCGAGGAGTTTGTCTATCGCCCGGAATTGACGTGGCGGGTTCCGGTCGGTCCGCGATTTGAAGGGGCCATCAATGCAATTGCGGTCTCGGACGACGGCCGCTGGATTGCCGCCGCGGGACAGGGACGGCAAAGCGATCCGCAAGTGGCCGGGCTGCGCGACAGCGCCCTGTTGTGGCCCGGCACGGCCATGACGACCGACATGCGACTGGATGAGGGCACGATTTACGTCTTTGACACACAGACCCGCAAAGCCATCTCATTGCGGGGACATCGCGGAGCAGTCTTTGCGCTGAAGTTCGCACCGCAACAGGCCGGCAAACCGCCCGTCTTGGTTTCGGCCGCCGAAGAATACATTAAGGGGGACTTTGCCGGGGCGGTACGGGTCTGGAATCTCGAGCAACCCGAGAAATCGATCTCTGCGTTAGGCGGCCTCCCCTCGCCGCAGGGGCGGCGGCCGGGGCTGAGCGTTTGGCACTCCGGACCGAATCCCGACGACGTCCGCGTGGCGATCGCCTGGGGCGACAACAACCGCGAAAAACAGACCGGAACCTTCCGCGTGTGGGACGCCGCCCAGAAAACCTGGAGCGTGCGCGATACGAATCCGCATGCCCTGACCGTCGCCGCTGTTCCCGAGAGGAACGTCTTGCTGACAGCTGTGGCGGGGGACATCGGCGCATGGCCGCTGCCTCCGAATAATCTGTTGGGTAGCTATCAAAGCTTAGGCAAAATCGACACGCGTTCGATTCCGCTGGAAGTCGCGCTGCTCAAGACGCGTCCGCAGGGGAACGTCGATCGCGTGGCCTTCGTCATTGGTGCTCCGAATGCAGCAGGGGAATGGGAAGTCGGCTTGCGAATCGTGGACATCCCCGGTGAGCGGCTGTTGCCTGGGGGGGTGAAATTGTGGAGCGGGCCGCTGCGAATCGTGAGCGTCGCAACCGCTGCCAGCGGCGACATGCTGGCGGTCACCGGCAACGGACAAAATGAGGTGCTCGTGTACCGTACAAGTGACCTGCTCGCGGGTAAGGCCGTGCCTGTGCAACGCCTGAGCGGTTCCAGCCGCGAGCAGCAGTTCGTGGCGTTCGCCGAACGGGGCGATCACACGGGCCTGATTCTGAATGCGAAAGCGCGTCCGCACGAAGATCAACAGAATCTGCATACCAGCGATCAAGTTTTTGATATTACTGCGCGGGCGCTCTCCCCCGATACCAATGGTTGGAAGATCGTTTCCGCCGACCGCGACGGTTGGCAGGCTGTGCAAGTGAACGGAGAGAACGGTCCGGCACTGGAAATTCGCAAAGACGGCACGCGCCAGCGGACGATCGACCTGCAAGCGGACAACGAACTCGACGGCGTGCGCACGATCGACTCCTGGGCCGTATGCGGCAGCACGCAGCACTGCCCAGTGCCAGTCGTGGCCGTGGCGACGGTCACGGCGGGGATTCCACGGTTGAGCCTGTACAATATGCAAAGTGGCGAAGAATTGCGGCAGTTCACCGGCCACGTCGAGCCGATCATCGACATGGCGTTTTCGGGAGACGGCCGGTTATTGGCGACGGCGTCGCGCGACCGCACTGTTTCGGTCTGGTGGCTGGCGGACATCGATGACACGCTGTTGGGCAAACATGGTTTGGTCCGCGGACTGAAGCTCCGCGACGAAGAGGGCAAGATCCTCGTCGATCGCGGCAATGCGGACCTCTCCGCGGGAAGCCAAATCACTGGCGTTTGGCGGCGCGTCGCCGACGGCAGCGACGTCAAGGTGCCGTTCAAATCGGTGTGGGATTTCTACCGCTACGTTTCGGATTTGCAGCCGGGTGATGCGGTCCGGTTGAACGTCGCCGGACGCAACGAACCGGTCGCGGTAACGGTCGATCAAGCGATCGACGAACGCAAGCCGCTGTTCTCGTTGTTCTTCCCCGGCGGAGACGAACCGACCTGGATTGGCTGGCACCCGGTGGGTAAGTACGACGCCCAGGGGCGCGACGCCGAGTCGAGTCTGGGTTGGCACTTCAATACCGGCGACCCCAAGACGCCGGCGCGTTTTGCTTCCACGGGAGAATATCGCCGGCAGAACTTCGCGCCCGGCTTGCTGCAACATCTGATCGAAAATGGTGCACCCCCTGAGGCGGAGCCTCCCACGCCGAGCATGTCTTTGGACATCGTCGCGCCGCAGGAGGGGTTGGTCTATCGTGATGCGCCAAATCGGCACTTGGTGGCCCGCACGGGAGACCTGTCGGCGCAACTGGAAATCATGTGCGCCGTGGACGATGCCGTCTTCGCACCGGACGTGTTTCCGGTCGGCAACGTCAAGTCGCTGAAGTGGCGTTTGGGGGGCGAGAACGAAGCGTTCCACGATTTCAATTTGACCAACGATTTGACGTGGGAAGCGGATCTGTCCACAGTCCCTTGGCAAACGGGCGTCCGCGAATTTCTGGTGCGGCTGGAAACGGACGAGTTGCCGCCGCGGACGTATGAAATCAAACAGACGCTGCGCTTTCAGCGCCCCGCCCCGACGATCAAATTGGACGTTCCCAAATCACACGACCGCACGCCGGTCAAGAGATTTGCCTTCAATGCGGAAATCACCGACCGTGCAGACGACGTGAACGTGACCGTCAAGGTGACCACCTGGAAGGATGGGCGTCTGCAAACGGAAACGATCGGGCCGGACAAATTCAACGACAACGGTGCCCAACTTTTGATTAATCATATTGATGACTTGGAGCCGGGGGACAATCGTTTTGAAATCATCGCCGCCAACGTGAATGCGATGCCGGGTTATGAAGACATTGAAACGGCGCGGAGCACGTTCACCGTCGAGTTCATCGAATCGGGAACGCCGGTGATTTCGCTTAACTGGGTGAACGAAGCCGACGGCCGCCGCGGGAGCGAGTTCCGCACCGGTGCCGTGACCGTTGGACAACCGGGACTGCAACTGTCCGGAAAGATCAAAGCCGATATCGGCCTGGCATCAGCGGAACTGGTGGTGCTTCGCGACGACAAAACGGAATCGACGAAGAAGCTGGACGTCAATGGGTCCGAGATCGATTTCGGCGAGACGGTCTCTCTCAAGCCGGGTGCGCAGACCGTGCGTCTGCAAGCGACCACCAAGGGAGGACGAACCGACCGGTTTGATTTGGCGGTCGACTACGTTCCGCCACCGCCGTTCGTGCTGGTCACGCAGCCCAAGCGGCAGCGGTTGTCGCTGACCGCCCCCAGTGAGCCGCGGGTCGAGATCATGGCGTCGCTGTTATCGCCCGAAGGGGTCTCGCTGAAGGATCAACAACTCGATAAGACCGCGGCACTGTTCGTCAACGGCACGCGCGTCGACGGGAACTTGAAAATCGTCCCCTCGGAGGACAATCCGCGTCGCGGCGAGTTGACGGCTACGATCAACGTAGAACGCGGTGAGAACCGCGTGGAAGTCGTGCTGAAGAATCAATGGGGCGCAGAATCGCGGACGCGGTTGTGCGATGTGCAGTTCAAGATCCCGCCGCAGATCGGCGAGGTCACGCTCAAACAGACCAAGTTTCCGATGGCCGAAGCGGCGTGCGAGGTAAAATCGCCGGCCGAATTGGGCCGTCCTGTAATTTCCTTGATTCGAAACGGCCAATCGCTCCCGGACGATCTGTTCCAGGTCACGCAGGCAGACGATGGCTCAGGAATTTGGCAGGTCACCGCCGGCGAAATTCCGCTCGTGGAAGGCGAGAACACGCTGGTGGTCTCGGCCAAAAACCGCGACGGCGAGATCGAGCGGAGCAGCAACGAAATCGTCGTCGAGGCGCCCCCGCCGTTGCCGACGGTGCGGATCATCAGCCCCACGACTGATCAGGCGATTCAGACGCCGCGGGTCGCGGTGACGTTTTCCGTTCAGTCAGAGAGTCCGCTTAAGTGGGTCGACGTGATCACACGCTGCGCAGCCAAGGGAAAAGAGAGCCGCATCCATGTTGCGCCGGAGGTATTGCCGGCTGAGAAGGACGCCTTTGGTGAGTATCAATTCGTACACAACATGGAGGTGGAACTCGAACCGGGGGAAATGAACGAGATTCTGCTGGAGGCCAGCAACGAGGGGGGCATTTCCGCGGCGATTGAGCCGGTGCGGCTCAACGTGATGCAGGAGCCGGTCCGCGTGGTGATCGACCGGATCGACGTTCCCGAGACCGGCGGGCAACCGCTGCGGGCGATCTTCCAGGCCGGCCGAAACGTCTTCGATCGCGCCGCCGCCGAGGGACAGGTGCAGGTCTTCGGCCACGTAGAATGGAGCTCGGAATCTTCGGCGCCCTCGCCACACCAACGCTTTGTCTGCGTGTCGGTCAACGGTTTTCTGCGACTTGCAAATTTGGATCTCTCGCAAATCGAGTCGGGGCGGGCGAATTTTCAAGTGCCGGTTGTGCTCAATCGGGAACAGGAAAACCGGATTCGAATCGAATTGCCCCAGTCGGTTGACGAGACGGTGCCTGCCTATTTTGCCGACTGTGAGAAGCCAGAAACGCGGCAGCATTTGCATCTCGTCGTGTTGGGCGGGACGAAAGATGCCGCCGGCGGCGGAGACGCGCAAGACGAACAAAGGCTCTTGGACGAAACGCGGAAGGCGTTCCAGATTCGCAATGATGCCAACAGTGCCTTTGCCGCTCACACGATTCACCCTCTGACGGGTGAAAACGCCACGATCACATCGGTTCGCCGGCAATTTCGCCGGATCAAACACGAGATCGAACGTCGCATCCGCCAACGCCAACCGAATGACGTCGTGATCTTTGTCTATCAGGGTAAGGAAGTGGCGACGACCGGTGCGGACGGTTTTGTGCTGGCAACCCATGACAATTGGGTTGCGCCACAGAGTAACGAATCGGCCATCTCCTGGAATTGGCTCAGCCGGCACTTCAACAATATGCCGGGGGCGCACTTGGTATTTCTGGAGTCGCTGCCGGGCGCTCCCAATATGGCGCGCGAAAACCTGCCGGGCGTGCACCGGCTCCCGAATCAGGGGATGCTCAGTCTGCTACGGGTCGTCCGCAACGGCATTCAACGGAATTCGGACTTGCTACTGGCGGTTCAACAATCAGCTTCGGAGATTTTGAACGAGCAACAGGATGCCATTGTACGCTTGGGACCGCTGCGGGAGAAAATCGGCAGGTCAGCGGCACAGCGTGGGTTGGCATTCCAATTCGATGTGCACGAAGACCTGCACTCTCTGGTGTTGGTAAAACAACAAAATTAGCGGTTTGTCGACCGGCAATTCTCAGATCAAGAGCGGCCGGGCGATGCCGGATGACTCTACGTTGTTTAGAAAGGATAATGCCGGAAAAGCAGCTATTCGCCGTCCCCCTCTTCGGCCAGTTCGACGGAGTCCTCTGGTTCTCGGGACTTGATGAGCGTGACCTCGTTTCCCTTGTCGTTGTAATTGACTTCGTCCGCAAAGGCTTGCATCAGCATCACGCCGCGGCCGCCCGGTTTTTCCAGGTTGGCGGCATCCGTCGGGTCGGGAAGCGTCGAGGGATCAAACCCGGGGCCGTCATCCCGGATGGTGAAGATGGCCTTGCCCCGCGTCATCTGCACACGGACGTGAATCCGCCGGTCCTTATAGGGAGATTCGTTGGTCCGCTCTTGCGCGAGTGCGTAAAACGCTTTGTAGTCGCTTTCACGAAGTTCAGCGCCGACTTCCAGATTGCCGTGGTAATAGGCGTTCACGAGGGCCTCTTCGATGGCGATCCCGACCTGCACGCGTTCGGCTTGCCCGCAGACTCCCATGCGAATCACCGTCTTTTGCAGATGATTGACCAGCGCTGAGATCAGCGCCAAGTCGTTTTCGATCACGTAGGTCGTATCGAGCGCCGTGATCTTTCGCGCCAGGCGCGTATCAGAACGGTCTTGCCGGGCGGCGACAGTGACGCGGTTGACGATTTCCAGCAGATCCTGCGCCAGCTTTCGCTTGGGGACGTAACTGACGGCGCCGCAATGCAGCGCCTTAACGGCGATCTCCTCGCTGCCCTGGGCGGTCATCAATACGACGGGTATCAGCGGATATTGGGCCTTGACGTGTTTGACCAACTCCAACCCGTCCATATTCGGCATTTGCATGTCGGTGAGGACGATATCGGGGATGTGCAATTCGATCTGCTCCAGCGCGTCGGCACCATCTTCGGCATAGTAGATCGTGGCGCCGGCGGTTTTCTCCAAGAGACCGCCCGCCAACCGTCGATCGACCGCCGAGTCATCCACGACCAAAATACTTGTCATCCGTTTGCTCCTGTTGTGATTTTGTCGCCGCGGGTTCGCTGGGCCGAAAGCCGGGGCCTGTCGATCCGGAATCGCTCCAAAACTCGAGTCGCGGCGGGCAATTCCGCGATGCCCCATTCTCTCTCCGCGAATTCTAACGGAATCTATTGTGAAAATCCTCTACAAGTCGTTTCAAAACCCTCTGGTGCGTCACGCAGACGCTTGCATGCGAGTTTCTCGAACAAGCACAACCGGGTTTTGAAACTGGTGCTAAGTCAGAATTCTATTCTAAACACCCCCCAGTGATTCGGGATTGGCGACAAAGGCCTTTAATTCCTGCATCACCTCGGCGAGCATCGGTTTCAATCCGGCATAAATTTCGGCCGCGGCGGCGACGTCCCCCTGCCCGGCGGTGGCCTCCAGTTTGGCGGCAACTTCCATGGGAGCGGAGGCACCGAACATCCGCATGCCCCCTTTGAGCGTGTGAGCAGCGCGGCTGAGCGAGGTTCCGTCGCCGGCGGCAATCGACGACTCGACGAGCGCCGCCATTTGTGGACATTCCTCGACAAATGCGGCGGTCACGTCCCGCAGCAGGTCACGGTCTTGATCAACGTTCTCCAGCGCCACCGACCAATCGAGCACACCGTTGCCGCCGTGGTCCGATTCCGGCTCCGATTCTGGGCCGGTGGCTGCGCCCACAAGGGATTCGATCGTCGAAAAAAGTTCCCGGCCGCGAACAGGCTTCGCCAAGTAAGCATCCATCCCCGCTTGCAGGCAATGTTCCTTGTCGCCTTTCATGGCCTGCGCCGTCATGGCGATGATCGGCACGTGCCGTCCGCTTTCCCGTTCGCGCTCGCGAATCAACCGCGTTGCTTCCAATCCGTCCATTTCGGGCATCTGCACGTCCATCAGGATCAGGTCAAAGTTGCGGGACTTCGCCAGCGAGACCGCATCTCGCCCGTTGTTGGCCACCGTGATCTTGTGTTGCTGTTTCTTCAACAATCCTAGGGCCAACTTCTGGTTATACGGGCTGTCCTCAACCAGCAATACATTCAGACGGCGAACCGGCCTGAGTTCATGCGCGCCAAATTCGCCGACGATGATTTCGGTTCCCGAACCGTGCAACACCGCCAGGCTGGTGTCCAGCAGTTCCGATTGGTTGACCGGCTTCATGAGATAGGCGGTCGCGCCCACCTGCTCACAGCGTGCGATGTCACTAGAGCGGTCCCCCGGGCTGAGCATCATGATAATCGGCGGATGGCGCCGGCCGTGACGAGCGGTGATATTCTCGCACAGCCCGAAGCCGTCAAGTCCGGGCATGTGCGCGTCGACGAGATATAAATCGTGCGGCTGTTGCGACTCGGCGGCGCGATTCAGGATGGCGATGGCCTCTTCGCCGGTAGACGCCAATTCCGGCCGCATTTCCCAGCTTTCGACAGTTTCGAGAATTGCATCGAGATTGGCGGCAGTG
>CALFYU010000245.1 GCA_937952455.1 uncultured Planctomycetaceae bacterium | reverse complement strand
TGCCGAAAATTAAGTAATCTTCCGTGCCTACGGGCTCGGATATGTTTCCGTCGGTTGCGAACCATTCCTCGGCGACGACGACGTCTCTTGGCAAATAACCCGCCACGGAAGCTACCTGCTCGCACTGCCCGCATTCCACGATCGTCCGGCGAAATTTACGGTCTTATTCAGCGATCCGGCTACCGGCGACTTCATCCAGAAAATGCAATTAGCCGGCCAGGGACGGGTCGACCTTCATGTCGCAACGGGCATGACGCTCGTCCGTTCCGACGACTTTCTCTACGCGCTGGCACGAATGTAAACGCATAGTGCCCACGCTAATTTGTCCAATCACCGGGTACCACTGCTGGCTTGTCAGGCGGTGCGCGCTAGTAAATTCACAATCCGCACCCGCCGTTAGGCCGTCAGTTCCGCAATCGCGTCCGACTGTGCAATCGACAACGACTCATGGCGGCCGCAGCGGATTTTCATGCCCGCGTCGATCCCTAGATGGCCATAGATCGTGGCGGCCAATTCGGCGACGTGCACGGGACGGTCCTTTGGTGCGGCCCCCTGCCGGTCGCTGGACCCGATCACCCGCCCGCCGGCAATGCCGCCGCCGGCTGCAATCGCCGTCCACACGCCGGGCCAGTGATCGCGTCCGCCGCGAGAATTGATCCGCGGCGTGCGTCCGAATTCCCCGACCGCCAACACCAGCGTCGTATCCAGCAAACCCCGCCGGCCTAAATCGTCCAACAGCGCCGTATAGCCGCGATCGAACATCGGACAAATGGTCCGGGCATAATCATCGAGAGACGTCGCCAAGTCTCCGCCGTTGGCGTGGCAATCCCAAGTCGCCTTGCCGAACACTGTATCGAACATGTTCACCGTCACGAATTCCGTTCCCGACTCCAAGAGCCTCGCCGCCGCCAGGCAGTTTTGACCGAAAGGATTCTCGCCGTAACGCGACGTCACTTCCGGCGGCTCGGCGGAGATAACGGAATCAGATGATAGATAGGCCGGATCGAATTTCCGCCCCAGCCCTGCGGCGTCTTGACCGTGGGGGATATTCACGCCGGTATTTCCCAGACGTCCCCCCAACACAACATATCGCGCTGCATCGCCTCGCTTGCAGGCGTAATGCGCAACCGACCCAATGCTGGGACGCTCGATCCCGCCGCGAAACAGGAACCCGGTGTTGATCAATTGGTGGCCGGTCTCGTGGATCGGTGATTCCTCGTGATAGACGCTCCGTAACAAGGCAAATCGATCGGCCCGCTGGGCCATCAAGGGAAAATGTTCGCTCAGTTGAACTCCCGGAACGTTGGTCGAAATGGCGGAAAAAGGGCCTCGAATTTCCACTCGCGCTTCCGGTTTGGGATCCCAAGTATCCAGATGGCTCGGACCGCCGTTTAAAAACAACAAGATCACCCGCCGCTCGTGCGACAACGGTCGGGATTGTGTTCCGGCGGCCAATGACGTCGTCGCAGACAGGCCCATACCGGCAACTCCCAAGCCGGCGCCGCTGGTCCGCAGAAAATCCCGCCGCGAAACTTCGCCGCCCTGCCCCGTCCGATGCCGTGCCATGGATCGACCTCAATCGTCTGTTGGAGTTGACCGGTGAATATGAGCGGCCCGCAGGGCCCGCCCAACGGTTCCGAATGCCTGACGAAGATAGCCTATCAGCCCTCATAGGCTGCCGCAAGACGCGGCGAGCATGCCAAAAAGCAAACCGAGCGGCCGATTTCAAAAAATCAGCCGCTCGGACAGGAACGATCATCAACAATGTGCGACGTCGCCGATGACCTTACGCGTCTTTGCCGTCGGTCTTTTCAGCGGGCGACTCGTCTGACTTTTCGGGAGTCTTCTCTTTGCTTCTCCGCCGTCCGCGCTCGCCATTGCCGCGACCCGGGCGACCGAAGCGAAGCTCATCTCCTTCGAGATAGCCGTCTGAGTTTTTATCGAGTTGGTCGAAGCGCTCTTTCATCGGTCCGACCGCTTCGTCCTTGGAAATTTTGCCGTCTTTGTCCGTATCGATCCGCTCCATGAACCTCCGGCCGAATTCGCGCCGCCGCTCGTCCGACATTTCCGGCCGCCGGCCGCGCTCGGGGCGATAACCGGGGCGTCCAAACGCCGGCCGGTCACCGTCACGTCCGGGAAATCCCAGCAATTCCGGGCCGTCCAATAACCCGTCGTGATTCGTGTCCAGTTCGTCGAACAGGGCGAAGATGCCGGTCAGCTCTTCTTTGCTGAGTTTCTGGTCTTCGTCTTTGTCGAGTTTGGCAAAAAATGCCGGAGGCCGCGGGGGACCGCCGAAGCGTCCCCGCATCGCGCCAAAAGACCGGCGGCCGCGGGGGCCTCGCCGTCGCGCTTCGCCGTCGCGTGGGGCATGGGCCACCCGTTTGAACTCGTTCAGATTCAATTGGCCGTCTTCATCTTTGCCGGCCCGCTTGAGCATCGCCGCGAACCGCTCCTTGAAGCCCTCGGGAACTTCGTCGGCGGTCAGCTTTCCATCCTCGTCGGCATCCATCCGCTTGAACTATCGTTCGGGATCGGGGCCTCTCTCGGGCCGTTCGCCGTCCGGGCTGCCTTCGGCCGTTGCCGTCTTCGCGGCAGGTTGTTCCCCTTCAGCGGTAGGATTTTTCTTTTTGCCCTTCTTCTTGGCGTCCTTTCCTTTATCGCCGCCGGTGAACTTGGTGAACTCTTCCAGCGTGACTTCGTCCTTGCCCAGCTTGGCGAAGATCCGCTCGAAGCGCTTTTGCTGTTTTTCGGGTACTTCGTCTTTGACGAGTTTGCCGTCGCCGTTCTTGTCCAGCCGTGCGAACAGTTTCTTCGGATCACGGCCGGCGCCTTTCTTCGCCTTTTTACCCTCCGTCTTTTCGGCTTCGGGAGCGGCGGCGGTTGGCTGTGGCTCCGGTTTGGCTGCTTTCACAAACTCGTCTTTGGTGAGTTGCCCGTCCTGGTCGTCATCCCCGACACGGACCAATCGCTGGAAGAACTTCGCTTGCTCTTCCCCCACTTCATCGGCGGCCAGTTTGCCGTCGCCGTTTTTATCCAACGTCTCAAACAATTCGGCCGGGTTAGGCGCGTCGGCCGAATCATCGGCCGAGACCGCCGACGGGCAAAGCCCCGCACACAATGCGAACAGGGCGAACCACGAAAAGTATGTCGCTTTCATCATTACGTTTCCTGTATCGGGGAAAGGTCGAACGTCGCTCAGGTGCCGCGGGGAAAGTACCCCTCGCGGCGGGTAAGCCTATGCCGGTCTGTCAACACCCTTATTAAACACCGCCGCCGCCCCCAAGTATCGCTCGCATGGGCAAAAATTCCGAAAAACCACCGACTCGCGTCGTCGTAAACGGGTGCCAGCCATGCTGAGACTTCATCAACGAAATTTGTGACACGCTTCTCGCTACGAAACAAAACGGCCCGCGTTCCGTCATCGGAGCGCGGGCCGTGGCCGTCAATTTCCATTTCGCGAGCTCTTCGCCCGCTTACGGCGTTTCGGTCGCCTTGGGCGTGAAGCTCTTCATGAAGTAGCCTCGTTCGTCGGGCACCAGGTAACTTCCCCGCGGAGGCAGGAACTTGGCGATCATTTCAAAGTCGGGCAATTGCGAAAAATCGATATCCTGCAGGGCATCGCCCAACATGAAACCAGCGTTGCCCGATTTCAAGAACTCATAAGCCGCCTTGATGTCGGCGTCGCTTTGTGCGTACGTGACCGCCGAGGTCTCCGCCGGGTAGTACTTGGCGATCTCTTGGTACGACTTGGAGTCGGTCAATTGTCCGGCGTCCGCGTCTCCGAGCATCACTTGTTCCAAGATCGTCACGTCCATGCCGACCATGAAATTGTCCTTCACGATCGCGACTCCCACCAATTGGTCCTCGGCATCTCCGGCCTGCGCGGGATTCAATTGCGCTGCGACCGCTGCGGGCACCGTGAATTCATAGATCGTTTGGCCGCGAAATTCGCGGGTCTCGCCCGGGAAGCCTTCCATGCCGGCGATCTTGGCCAGCACGGCTTTGGCGTCGTCCGAATTCTTGACTTCCATGGCGAACAGCGACCGCAGCTTCTCAGGCGCCTCCGCATCGGGCATGTCCGAAATCACCCGGATTTTTCCCGTGAGTTGGTCAATCACGTCCAGCTTCAGATGCACGTCGCCGTTGAATTGCGACTCGGACATCTGGTCCAAGAGCATCGCCAGCGATCCCGGTCCGCGAAACGTATCCACCAGCGTCTCAATCGAGCGGTACGCCTTTTCGATCCCCCAGTTGATAGCGAAGTAGCTGGTCGCGTTCTTGGGCGCCCAGGAGGGGGGCGTCTGGGTTTCAGCTGGGAAATTGAACACGTTCAGCAGTCCCGTCGTCGGTTGTTCCATGTAGAACATCGTCCGCGAAACGGAATCGAATTCGCCTTCCCCCATGTTCATCGTGCCGCCGGCCGCCTTCAGGTTGTTCAGACCCGTCAGCGGTAAAATCCCGACCACCATTCCCAACTGCGGATTGGAACTCGCCACCACTTGAATCAATCCCATCGGGTCGAGATACCAGGTGACCAACGGCTGCGCAGCCTCTTCTTCCGCGCCGCACTTTTTAACGAGATAACGAAAGACGTCGTTGCTCATCAACGTGCTATCGTGCTCGCCGTCCCACCGCGCGAGGACCGCTTTGACGACATCGCTCCCTTTGCCCACGACCAGGAAACTGCCCTTGATGCAATACGCGAGATCAAAACCGCCAGCCCCCCGCGGGCCGGCCTCGGCGTCAATCGGATCCTGTTTCAGCAAGATGATCTGGTTGTCCTCGTAGTCCTCCGTCGATCGTTCGATGCCGCGGTTCTGCATCCCTTCCGAGACGGTATTCAACACCGTATTGACGAGTTCCTCTTTGTCGCCGAAATCAATCAGGGCGACCGCCGCCATCGATTTTCCCGGCGGTTGTACGACGGCCAACGCGATTTCGCCTTGGGGAATCGACAGGACCTCGCTCAACGTGGCTCCCAGTTTTTGCTCCACGTCCGCCGATTTGTCTTGAAGCACTTGCAGGATGTCTTCGCGGACGGTCGCCAGATCGGGGTGGTTCAACAATTGGCCGGACAGCGATGCGTTGAATTTCTCTTTCAACTCCGTCGTGTTGCGAATGCTGAAATATGCATACACGTTTGACGGCAATCGCCGCGCGCTGGGGACCCCCTCGTCTTCGGCGAGGGCCGGCTGTGCGGCGGCGATGAGACATGCCGCTCCGACCACAACGCTGAGAAGGAATTGGGAAGCGTATTTCATCGTAGTTATTCGATCCTTTCTGCATGGAATCGGTCGCGGCGGAGGAACCGCCCCCGCATGTTCGCGGCCGTTTTTTAGTCGATAAGCAGCATGGTCAGGTTTACGTCACACGACACACAGAAGTGTCGCGGCGCAAGCGGCGTCAGTCTCAAGCGAGTGCTTCGGCAAAACGCTGCCGTGTCAGGCCCCGCGCAAATTCTAATGGCCGGGAACGGCAAGTCTAGCCGACATGCGGGAAAAGTCGTAGCCTGAAATCCGCGCCGCCCCGGCTTTTCCAAGTTCCCGCTGTTACGTTGGTTAGGGGGCCTTGGTCTCCGTCGCCGCTTCGCGCGGGCGGCCGCCGACTGTTTTCCGGCGCGGAGCATCCAAGTATCGATAGCCGGTATTGGGGTTGTTCTTGTTAAACGCGAACGCTTCGCGGTTGTTCAAGAACTGCTTCAAATACGAGACCGGAATCGCAAACCCCAGACCTTCGCCGAACAGCAGTTTCATGTTCGTCACGCCGACCACTTCGCCTCGCATATTAAACAGCGGCCCGCCGCTGTTGCCGGGGTTGATCTCCGTCGTGGTGTGGATATCCACCAGACCCTCAAAATTGAGGTTCAGATTCA
>CALFYU010000244.1 GCA_937952455.1 uncultured Planctomycetaceae bacterium | reverse complement strand
CAACTCTGCCGGGCTAATTTTTTCCGCCAGCCGACCGGGATCAATTTCACATCGAGGTCGAATTGCCGTCTCACGCGTCGATGGAACAGACGTGTGATTTTGTGTGACAGATTAGCGCAGAGGTCTTGGCTCAAGAGGCGGTCGTCGCGCTGCACGGGTGTGTGGGTGAGATCACGCCGGGGGTGCACTACGATCAGGTCCCCATGCAAAAAAATACGTCGCATTATGCGCAGGCCCTCGTGCAGCTGAATTCCGCTGAAGGGGCGCGAGCCCTTATCCATCGGTTGCAGGCGGAGTTAGACGAATCGTTCTCTGCAGCGCGGATCCTGGTCCGCCAATTGGAGCAAGGCCCGCCGTTTAGTGCCCCCGTCGAGGTCCGTCTGTACGGTCCGGACCTGCTTAAATTGAGCGAACTGGGCGAGCAATTGCGGGCACACTTGGCGGCCGTTCCCGACGTGATTCACACTCGGTCGGAGCTGGCAGAAGCCTTGCCCAAATTGTCGCTCGCGGTTGATGAAGAACAAGCGCGGCTGGCGGGACTGGACCACCAGGCGATCGCCGAACAACTACAGCTCACGCTGGAAGGGGCCACCGGCGGTTCGATCCTGGAAGCGACCGAAGAAATCCCGGTCCGCGTACGGGTTTCGAACGCGACCCGCGCCGACCTGGGATCAATCCAATCACTGGACCTGTTGCCGTCATCAGTCGATGCACCATCGCAGCGGCAGCGCGTGCCGCTCTCAGCGATCGCCGACGTGGAAGTCACGCCCGAAATCTCGGCGGTTCCCCGCTTCAATGGACGTCGAATGAATGAGGTGCAAGGTTATATCACGGCCGGTGTCTTGCCGGCGAAGGTCTTGGGAGAATTCCGTCAGCGGCTGGAGGACGCAAAATTCGAGATGCCGCCCGGTTATTCGTACGAATTCGGCGGAGAGTCGGAAAAACGAAACGACGCCATCGGCAACTTGTTGGCGAGCGTCGGGGTACTGATGGTGTTGATGGTAGCGACGCTGGTGTTGTCGTTTGGATCGTTCCGCGTGGCCGGTTTGGTGGGAATTGTGGGCGCATTATCTGTTGGATTGGGCTTGGGCGCTTTGTCGATATTTGGCCATCCGTTCGGGTTCATGGCGATCATCGGTTCCATGGGATTGGCTGGGGTGGCGATCAATGACGCAATCGTGGTCTTGGCGGGGCTCCGCGAGAACCCCGGTGCCCGGCAGGGAGATCCCGTCGCCGTACGTGACGTGGTGGTCCATTCCACGCGGCATGTCGTTGCCACGTCGCTGACGACCATGGCGGGATTTGCTCCGCTGGTGATCGCCGGCGGAGGGTTCTGGCCGCCGATGGCGATCGCGATTTCCGGCGGTGTGGGTGGTGCGACGATTTTGGCGCTCTACTTTGTCCCGTCGGCCTATGTGTGGGCGATGTGCCCGGTCCGCTGTCGCGGCGAATCGCTCGGTGCTGGCGATCGTCGCGGGGATGCTGCGGATGGCACTCTGCGGGGACCGGTCGGGACCGGTCGGCGGATTCCCGCCGCGGTCGATTCGATGTAGCGCAAACCGAGGAACAAACCCCGCCCCTGCCCCCCGCGAGCTTGCGCTCGCGTGACGGGATTTGTCCTACGGAGTCGTCGTCGGTTAGTTCACGGGGACGCCGAGTCGGCGGGCGATTTGGCCGCGGAGCGAACGCCGCATGCGTTTGCCTTTGTCGTAGGAGTATCCCACACGCTCCGATGCTTCTCGCAGCGGCACTCCGGATAGCAGATGTTTCATGAATTGACTCGCCGACACGTCGAGGTCGTCCAGGAAGCTACTCAACTCCGTGTCCATTTCCCGCCGCTGCGACATGTGCACAGGATCGTTGCATTTCTTGGGGCACGCGATTTGTCGTTTCGATTCACAGTCGATTTCCGTGCTGACGGTGTTTCGCTCGAAGGTTTGCAGCGAGCGGCCGTAGCGGATTTTAACGCGGTACAGTTTCTTGACAAAATCCTTGAAGCGATCAGTCACAACACGTCCGGCGAAGGCTTGAAAACTACAACCGCGGACGCGCCCCAACTGGTCGGTGTCATATCGTTCGACCGCCTTGAAGATCGAAAACACGGCGTCTTGGGCGGCGTCTTCGATTTCATGCAGGCTCAGTCCTCGCCGGCGGCCTAGTCGCACGACGAGCCGATTGCACCAGGCTCGGTACCGCAGCAGCAATTCCTTCTCCGCAGGGCGGAAGTGGCACTCCTTGGCGAGCACGACGAGCGCTTCATCGGTCACCCGGGACATATTGAGATCGTAGGCAATATCGAGAAATCTCATCGTGGAAATACTCCTGAGATTCTTAAGTGAGAGTTGTGTGTCGCGCATGGCGTTTCGTTCGCGCCGCTTGCGGGCAGGTTTCACCGATCCATTAAACGAGTCGATTTTTGCCATTGCTCAAGCGAAAAAACGGGGCGAATGTTACACCGATTTGGAAATAATGCGTCCCCCATGGTGTGGGGCCGTTGTGAGACACGAACTGGTCGCTATC
>CALFYU010000243.1 GCA_937952455.1 uncultured Planctomycetaceae bacterium | reverse complement strand
GGTTAGCAATGAGCTAGTTGCAATTCGTTGCAGAGGGAGGATTGTCTCAATTGCTCTGACGCTCGATGCCCCCGGCATTTCGAGACTATTCGTCGCGAGCCGAGGCATCCTGAATTTCGACACAACCGGGCGCAACGTCCCAACCACTTTTGGGATGACGCGAAAACTCGCCAAGTCGTCAAAGTGCGAATTCGGGGCTTGAGTGGGGCGCCAAGTCGTTCGATTTTCCAGTAATAGGGAAAAAACGATTGTTTTCTGCCCGCAAAACACTCTACCATGGCAATTGTGTCTCTCAAAACACCATGCATTGCCGAGAGCCGTTTTGCGTAGAGTCGGCGGCGATACGGCACCCGGGGATGTCGCCGAATGTTGGATTGTCGGTTGGATGAGGCGGCGCCGGATGGGGAGTCGGTCCGCGGGAATTCCCCATGTCGTATTGTGAGTTCACGCTAGTCAGATTGACCGTCCACCACAGCAGATTGTCGGAGTTGAGTTGATGGCCAACGTGTCTCGCCGGTTAGTCGGCACCCTCTTATTGCTGGCGGTTTCGTTCGGCCTGTTGTTGGGAAGTCTGACTGCTCAGGACGTCGACCCTGAGAAAGCCGCGGCTGAGGCGGAAGCCAAACGGCGGCAAGAACTGCTGGAAACCTCGCCCCTCCCCCTGCAACCCCAGACGGCCCCCGAGGTGTTTGAAGCGGCCGTGACGATGGTCGATCTCGCCCGCCCCGCATTGGCGCGGCTGTACCTCGACCAGATGATGGAGCTCAATCCGAACGACCAGACTTTGTTGGATTTGCGTCTGAAATACGGTCCGGCTGAGTTCATGAAGCTGGCTCGCATTAAGGAATTGCAACCGGTCTCGACCGACTTGCTGGAGGCCGTCGACCGCTTGATGGCGGCGCGCGCCGCGGATCCGGCCCGCCTAGAAAAGCTGATCGCCGATTTGGCCGGGTCGGACGAACAGCGGTTGCTCGCTGAACAGGAATTGAAAAACGGCGGGCAAGCCATCGTGGTGCCGTTGTTAGGTTTCCTGCAAAACGATCCGACACCGCGGCAGGAACGCGATATCTTGCACATCTTGACTCAGCTGGGCCCCCGTGCCGAACCGCCGCTGGTCGCCGCCCTGGACATTCCTGATGATGACTTTCGCGGCGGAATCATCTCTGTGCTGGGGCACGTCGGCGACCGCGACACGTTGGACCATCTCTGGTACTTCGCCAACGCTCCGCAAGTCCCCGCCGGAGTCAAAACCGCCGCGCATGACGCGATCGCCCGCATTGCCAAAATGGACGCGGACCGCTTAGCTCAGTCGCCGGTGGAAAGTGTAGTCAACGAACTGAACCGCCTCGCCCGCCTGCACTACGAGAATAAGTACGACTGGAAAGTCGACGAGGAGGGAAACGTTTCGCTGTGGATTTGGAAGCGGGAAGCCGAATCAGTCGTGCTAGCCAAGGTTCCGCCCCGCGTCGCCTCCAGCATCGTCGGCAGCAAGTTCGCCCGACAAGCGTTGTCGATGTCTCCCGAGCGGCGGGATATCCAGGTCCTGTTCTTGAGCATGACTTTGGCCGCCGACGGGATGTTGGCCGGCTGGGACCGCCCGCTGCCTACCGGACCGGGGACGGCACACGATTTGTCGCTTGTCGCCGGCGAGGAGGTCGTTGCGGAAGTCCTGACCGAGGCTTTGCGAAACGGCCAGATTCCCAACGCCGTCGCGGCGCTGCGCGTGCTGGGACAAATTGGGACGTTGCGGATGGTCCGCTCGGCCGATGCGGAACGCTCACCGGTACTGGCGGCGCTGAATTACCCCGACACGCGCGTGCAGTTCGCCGCCGCAGGCACCGTCATGCAGCTCGATCCCCAGGCCAAATTTCCGGGTGTCGATCGGGTGACCGCCATTTTGGCGCGGGCACTGACCGGACAGGGAAAACCAACGGCCCTGGTCATCGATCCCAATACGGACCGCGGCTCGCAAATGGCGGGTTTTTTGAGCGAAATGGGATACAATCCTCAGGTGCGAGCCACCGGCCGCGAGGGTTTTCGTCTGGCGGCAGACAATGCCGACGTGGAATTGATCTTTCTCAGTCCCTCGATTGTCAAATGGCCACTGAGCGAAACAATGGCCAATCTCCGGGCAGACTCGCGAACGGCGTCGATCCCCGTCATCTTGTATGGGCCGGATGAATTCGCGGGACGGATGCGGCGGTACGTCGAGGATTACCCGATGGTGACGTTCTTCGCCCTCCCCCCCACGACCGCCGGGCTGCAGTCGCAATTGACTCCGTTTCTGCAGTCGTTGACGGCTCCTCCCCTGAATGAAGAGCAACGGGCCAATCAAGCCGAGGTCGCTTCATATTGGCTGGCGCACATCGCTGAAGGCCAACGGACAAAGATCTACGACCTGCAACTTGCCGTCGAGGCCTTGTTGGGTGCGGTGAACAATCTGTCACTGACTGAGAATTGTTTGCTCGCCTTGGGCGCGATCGCCTCACGTGACGCGCAGATGAAGATGGCGGACGTGTTGCTGGACCAAGGTATGGAAACACGTCTACGGGCCACGGCGGCCGTTCAATTGGCCTTTCATATTCAGCGGCACGGACTGGTCCTCACCGACGAGCAAATCACCAAGATCCACGACATGTGGAGAACCCCCGGCGACCCCGGTCTCCATACGGCTGTTGGTGCGGTGATCGGGTCGCTGCGTCCGAATTCTCGCCTGGTAGGCGAACGGCTGCAGGAATTTGAGGAGCGGCCAGCGTTGGAATTGATTCAACCCTGAGCGCCCCCGGCTGCCGGCTTGTCGAGCGGTTCGCTTGATCTCGAGCAATGACTGCGCTTTCGCTGCGCGCTGTGGTTGTCCGAAGTGTCCACCCCAAAGCCCACGGCTTGTTGCTCGCCAAATTGCTCAACACAGGGGAACTTCTGCGCAAAACGACTGCATGAAAGCCAAATATGCACAATAAAAGAGCACAACACGCCCAAAAACCGATCACCTCGGCCGGTCAAGTTAAGGTTTCGTGAAATTGAAATCCGACTTGTGAGAAAAGACGCTGATGCCGCGGCATTCGGCTTCTCTTCTGACTGGCAGCATGCTTATAATTAGTGCACGCTCGCATTCGTCGGATTCAATCTCAGGAGTCGACCGGCTTTCGTTTGGTCGCCAGTCAAAGATGGCAACTTCCACCTTCGTTCCTGCTGCAACCCCCCGCGCCCCGTCGATGTTCGAGGGATGCGTCGGTGCCAGCGACGTGATGCAAGCGGTCTACCGGATGACCCGCCAAGTGGCGCCCAGTTCGGCAACAGTGTTGCTGACCGGCGAAACTGGGACCGGTAAGGAACTGATTGCCCGTGCGCTGCATGAATTGAGCGGACGGTCCAGCGGCCCTTTTGTGCGGGTGAACTGCGGGGCGCTTAGCGAGAGCCTATTGGAAAGTGAGCTGTTCGGGCACGTTAAAGGGGCCTTCACCAGCGCCCACGAAAATCGCACCGGCCGCTTCGAGGCGGCGCATGGAGGGACGATCTTTCTCGACGAGGTGAATTCGGTCAGCTACAAGCTGCAGGTCAAACTGCTCCGCGTGCTTCAGGAACAGGAGTTTGAACGGGTAGGTGATTCGCGGACGATTCGCGTCGATTGCCGCGTTGTCGCCGCCACCAACCGGGACCTGCTGGACGAGATCGAAGCGGGGCGATTTCGCGAAGACTTGTATTACCGCCTCAACGTCCTGCCGATCGACCTGCCCCCCTTGCGGGAACGGGTGCAGGACGTGCCGCTGCTCGCTGAGTATTTCATCGCCCGCTATGCGGAGGCGGACGGCCGCACGCCGCCGTCGATTTCTCCCGAAGCATTGAAGCTGCTGATGGAATATGCTTGGCCGGGCAACGTCCGCGAACTGCAAAACTACATGGAACGAGCCATCGTGTTGTGTGAGGG
>CALFYU010000242.1 GCA_937952455.1 uncultured Planctomycetaceae bacterium | reverse complement strand
CCTATTACCACAGCGCGAAGTTAAGACAAGGGTATACAGAGTAGAATCCGTTAATACACAGGGTATCACGTTGGGTGCCACTGGCGGCTTGTCCGCCAGTGCCGTGTTACGCATGATTCTCCAAGCCCGGGGACCTCAATGTCCGTGCGCACTGGCGGACGAGCCGCCAGTGGCACCCCATTGCTCCGCCGATCGATAAAACAAGGTACTGTTGAAGTACTATGCCGGTTCCAGGACGGCGACTTTGGTTTCGATCACCATGTCTTTGACCGACCGGCGAAACTCCACCATGTGCGGCGCCATCAGGTGCAGCTCCAGCGCGGGCAAATCGTTCCACTGCTCGATCACGGTGACGACGTTGGGTCGCACCGGGGGCTGTGCGGAGAGATTTGTTTCCAAGTCGACCGCGGGCGCGTAACTGATACACCCATCCTCCGCCAGCACCTTGGGCACCAGCGCGTGAAAATGCCGCAAAAACTCCTCGCGCTTGCCGTCGCCGATTTCGATCGTGGCCAGTACGTGAATCATGGTTTGTATCCTTGGCTGGTGTGGTGTGTGAAAGTGCCGGCCGAGATTTCTGGAGTTGTCGGCAACCGTACAGAGGCTGCGCCGCAGCAATATCCATTACAGCAACTGCGGCCGAAAAATGGAATCTACCGCGCCCGTGAAAGGATTTTTCGCGGTGTTCGCGCGAATCACGTGGCGGCGGCTTTGTTGCTGAGGCGGTAGACGTAGGCCAGAATCTCGGCGACCGCTTCGTAAAGTTCGACCGGGATCGCCTGGCCGGGGCGGATGTGTTTGTAGAGCGCCTGGGCGAGCGGCTTTTTCTCCACAATCGGGACGCGATGCTCAGCGGCAATCTGCCGGATGCGGGCGGCGAGCTCGCCGGCGCCTTTGGCGACCAAAATCGGGGCATCCATCGTCTGGGCGTCGTATTTGATGGCCACCGCCAGTTCGGTGGGGTTGGTCACGACGACGTCCGCTTCTTGCACTTGCCGCAATTCCTGCGCAGTCGCCAGTTTGCGGTGCGCTTCGCGGCGCCGCTGTCGAATCAGCGGGTCTCCTTCCATGTTCTTCATCTCATCGCGGACCTCTTGTTTGGTCATCATGATGTCTTTGTTGAATTTCCACAGCTGAAATCCGTAGTCGAACATCGCCAGAATCACAAGCGCCGCTGCCAGTTGAAACGCCAGCGTCACCATCGAAGCGCCCAACTCGCCAAAAAACACGACCGTTTCATCGTCCACCGTCTGCAGCAGTTGCCCCATTTGGACCCAGGTAAACCAGATGGCGATGACTGCCACGACGGCGATCTTTCCCACGCTGACGGCCAGCTTCACCAGACCGGCGATGGCGAAGATGAGTTTGACCCCTTCCAGCGGATTGAGCCGCGAGAACTTCGGCACCAGCGGCTCGGTGGTGGCGAAGAAGCCGACTTGCACCAAATTCAGCGCTAGCGCCGCAGCCGCCATGGCGAGCATGAAAGGAAGTATGCCCGACACCAACACGGCAGCGGCTTCCCAGAACAATTGCCCGACCGCCGCCGCATCGAGGCTTGACCATTCACGGGGGGTGAGGAATTTGATCATCAGCGTTACGAACGAATCAACCACACCCGGCCCGAGAAACTGCATGCTGGCCGACGCGGCCAACAGTAATCCGGCCGTATTTAGATCCTGGCTGCGCGCAACGTTTCCCTTCTCGCGGGTTTCGGTCCGCTTGCGCTCTGTGGGCTGTTCTGTCTTATCCCCGAATTCGTCAGCCATGAATTAAGCGGTGGTTTGTGGAGGGAACTGATGGAAACGATGTGCGGCGAATGTTAGTGAATTGTCAGAGCTAGGGGTGCCACTGGCTCTGCCAGTGCCTTTTTTGTTTGTTTCAGCGATCTTCACACGCACTGGCAAAGCCAGTGGCACCCAGCCTAGAAGGAATCCGTGGCTATTCACTGCAATGAGGGAGCGATCCCGATGATGGCGTATTCCAGTTGTTCAATCGTGACTTCGACGGCGTCGACAATCACGCCCCCCGCGCCGATGAGCGCGAAGCTCACTACGATTAGGCTCACGGTGGCGCGAATCGGAAAGCCGACAACCAGCACGTTGATCTGCGAAACAGAAAGCCCCAGAAAACCCATCGTGACCGCGATCAACGCAATCACGGCCAGCGCGGGCGCGGCGACTTGTAGCGCCAGGCTCAACGAGCGCATGAAAATTTGATGCAACAGGTCGATGGCTGCGCCGTCGACAAACCCTTCTCCGATGGGAAACGCCTGATACGTTTCTAAGAGCGCCGATATCATGCTCAAATGACCGCCCACGGTTAGGAACAACGTCAGCCCCAACAAGTACAGCAGGCGGGCCGTCACGGTTTCGGAGCTGTTCAGCGCCGGGTTGAAGACTTCCCCGACCGCGGTGCCACTCTGTTGGGCGATCATGTGACCGGCCAGTTTCAAACCCGAATGAATGATCGTCACGCCGATGCCCAGGACCAGTCCCAGCGAGAATTCTCCCACGCCGGTCCAGACGTAGTCGACGAGTGACTTCGGTGGTTGGATGGACAAGGCGAGTTGTTCGGCCGTCACACCGTCGGGAGTCGTGGGCGTCGCCGACTCCAACAGCCGTGCGATGCGTGGCTGCATTTTTAGTGGGGCTTCGTCAACCGCCAGCAGGCGGTCGCCGTTGCGGTCATACTTGGCGATCGTCTGCCAGGGCGTTTCGGCGAAGATGGCCGGCGTGACCACCAGCGACAGTGCCACGACCAGCAGCACGCGGATATTCACCGGGAGGCTAGGGTGTCCGAATACCGGGCCGATGGTCATCAGGCCAGCCATCCGCAACATGACGAACGTGAACGCGTAGAAATAGCCGATCGCCGTCCCGGTCAATACGTTCAGCGCATCAGACCCGGCGGTCTCGCGGAGCAGGTTGGAGAGAAAGTCGGTCACGTATTGATGAGCGTCGTGATAGGCACATCGCGGGGCGGTCCGAAGAGGTTCGGACGTCTTCGACCGTTGTTAGGAAAGGATTCGGCGGGCCAATTCGGACGGCATCGCTTCGGCGAAGAACAAGACGGCGGCGGCCAGGGCCAGCACCGAAAAGACCATCGTAAAGAAGTTGTTCATAACGGGCATCCTTGCCTGTGGGGAACGTGAAACAGCGACCCGGTGCACGGGCGTCAGAACAAGCCGGGAATATCGTTGTACAGGTTTTCGGAATATTCGACGATCACGCTGATCGACCAGGGGAGCAACCACAAAGTCGTCAGCAGCATGAGGATGATTTTGGGAACAAAGCTGAGCGTTTGGTCCTGGATCTGCGTCACGGCCTGGGCGATGCTGATCAACAGGCCGGCCAACGTGGCCACCGCCATGACCGGCACGCTGAGCAGCAACGTCAGCAAGACTGCGCCGCGAGCAAATTCAACAGCTTGATCGGGACTCATGGTTTTGCGTTTTGCAGGAACGTTGTTTGGAAATTGACAGGTGATTTAGCCACAGATTGAACACGGATAAAACACAGAGGAAGAACAAAGCCGCTTTCTCTTCAGAAAGAAGATGGCCACTACTATTTTATTGTAAGGATTGAAAACTTGGGCGATCTGCGTGTTCGCGATAACTGGTTTCAAAACCCTCTGACGCGTTGCGCCGACACTTGTACGACAGTTTCACAATCAGGCGCAACCAGGTTTTGAAACGGGTTCTAGTTTCTGTGTTTAATCTGTGTTCAATCTGTGGCTTCATGAGCCAGTGGTGCGATTTTTCGTTCTGCGTCGAAAGGTGCGTCGCGATGCACGCTACATGTCGGTCAGACGAAGGGGAGAGGGGACTGGATGAGTGCGGATAGCGACTCGCTGACGGTGACGCCTTCCAGCAGCATGCCGACGGTCAAGGTCCAACCGTCGATCAGCACGAACAGCAGCAACTTAAACGGCAGAGATATCAGCACCGGCGGCAGCATCATCATGCCCATGCTGATGAGCACCGAGGCGATCACCATGTCGATGATCACGAAGGGCAAATAAATTATGAAGCCGATGATGAAGGCCGTCTTGAGTTCGCTGAGCATAAACGCCGGCAACAGCGCCCAGATCGAAACATCATCATACGTCTCCGGCTCGACAAAGCCGGGCCGGCCCCGTTGGTAGTCGACGAACAGCAACAGCGCGTCTTCGTTCTCGCTGGCGTCGATTTGCCAGCTCATAAAACTCCGCAGCGGCCGCGTCGTGTTGATCAAGGTTTGCGTCAAACGGTCGTTGCCGTCCTGGAGGACGATTTCTTCGTTGTTGGTGTAGGGGCGGATGCCCTCGTTGTAACTCTGCTGCCAGATCGGCCCCATGACGGTGAACGTCAGAAACAACGCCAAGGAGACGATTACCTGATTCGGCGGCAATTGTTGCGTCCCCAGCGCCTGCCGCAACAACCCCAACACGACGATGAAACGAATAAAGCAGGTGGTCATGATGAAGATCGAGGGTGCCAACGTCAGCACGGTGAGCGTAAGCATCAGGTTCATCGTCGACGTCATGCCGTCGGGCGAAACGAGCGATTCCGGGTGGAAGTCACCGATGACGGGAATCGGACCTGGTTTTGGGGCGGGTGGATTGGCGACCGGCGGCGGTTGTGCCGGCTGCTGGGGGGCGCGAACGTTGCCTTGATTGGCGCGCACGCGCGGTTGCGGATCCCGCGGACCGTTTTGCGCCCAGGTATCGTCCGGCGCGATCAGGACGCTCACCATCACCAATCCAGCGAATAGCACCGCCAACCGCCGTGCGCGGCGAACGGCCGATTTGAGATATTCGTGCGAGGCCATGCGGGTGTTATTCATACGCCCCCTCCGCACCCGGTGGAGAGAACCGCGACGCGTTTCCCGATTGGCCGAGTCGGCCCAAGCGTTCTTTCAATGAGCGTTCCGGAGTCTCCGCCGCGGTCTCGGGCGGCGGTGCTTCGGATGCGTTCTCATTTTCTTCACTCCACCGTAATTTGGACGCGAACGACTTCGATTTGCTTTCGGACGTGGTGGACTTGCCCCCCAACTCACGATAGTTCTGAAACAGCCGCGAAAAGGCGGACGTCACCGAATTCGGCTGATCTTGGCGACACAGCCCGGCCAAGTAGTCGACCTCGACCGGATCGGTCACTTCACTCAACGTGGTCAGTCCGTTGGGTGTCGAGCCGAGAATTAAGATGCGGGATCCGCAACGGATCAGTTGCACAATTTGCCGCTGTCCAATGGGCCGCTGGCCGAGGACTTGGACCGCTTCGGAGGGGAGCGCCCGGTTGGCCTCCGGCAGATGCCGTTTGGCCCAGGCAGCCACGATCAGAATCAGACAGAGCACAAACGCCAATCCCAGCACGGTTTGCACGATCGAGGTCCCCGACCCGGCACCCTCCGACGACTGTTTTGTCCGGGTTGGCTCATCCGCAGCGTTCGTCCTGGCGATCTTCATTTCGAGGGGATTGGTGGTCGTCGAGACGCGCGCGTCGCCGCGATCCGCTTCCGGGGGGGCGGAAAACGCGGGCGCAAGGATCAACGCCGACGCGAAGAACCAAACAAACGTAATAAGAGAAAGACGTGTCATAGACGCAGGCACGAAGGGATGTGCTGGGGGAACCGAGTCGAGGATGCGGCCGCTAAGCGTCGCCTTTCCAGACCCGGTGGCGATTAAAGATGAGGTGGAAGTATCTCAGTGATCCGTACGCAGAAGTTATCGTTGAGAACCAGGACTTCGCCGCGGGCAATCAGGCGTTCGTTGACAATCACGTCGACCGGATCACCTGCGAGCTTATCCAAGGGAACCACCGAACCGTCGCGAAGTTGCAGGACCTCTTCGATGAGCAACTCCGTGCGTCCCAACTCAATGCGAATATCGAGTTCGACGTCGTGCAGCGTGTTGAGTGCCACGTTGCTGGCATCGGATTGCGATTTGGCGAATTCCTGAAAGGTGTAAGGTTGCGGGTCGCCAAACGGTCCTGGCTTGGAGAACTTGCCACCGTCGGATGAAATGGCGGCCGCCAAACCAGCCTCGGCTTGCCGCAGCAGTTCTTCGGTTCCGGCCGAGAGATTCGACTGTGCCGCCGGTTTCTTGGCGGCCCCCGCCGCGGCGGATGCGTTTGAGTTTTTCGCGCTGAGGAGTTGTTCGATTTCGCTAGGATCGAGCAGATCCCCTTCCCCCGCTTTGGGGTGCACAGGGGGGGGAGCGGTCGGTTTTTTCGGCGGACTATCCAGTGAGGCCGTTCCGCTGGTTGCCTCGGCCATGAGGCGGTCCAAATCGTCTTGCGACAAATGGTCGCCGCCAACGTTGCCGCCGTCCGCCTGCGACTCGTTCTTCGACGGCGAATTGTCGGCAGATTCCGCGCCGGCCGGCGGCGGTGCGGCGGGGGACTGTCCGGCACCTGCTTCATTCAGCAGGGCTTCGATTTCCGCCTGATCCAGAAGATCGTCATCGTCCTCGGCCACGGTTGTTCTCGCTTGTTACGACGGGCGGGTGATGGTCGCATCTCCGGAGTTGTCTATATCCCCTTTTGATGCGGTCCGCTTTTCGGCGCTCGACGGATCAGCGTTCCATCGTCTGCCAGTCGGGGATATGAATTTGAATGATGTAGTGTTTGCGAATGATGCGATTGATGCCCTCGCGAAATTCACGTTTGATCGTATCCAGGGCCGGATCGTTGAGGTCGTCGCGGCTGGCGCTGCGGGCGACGCGGTTGACGATGTCGCGAATCCGCGCTTCGTGCATGTCTTTGGCGTCGCGAAACGCCTGTTCGTTGGATTTTTGCACTTCGGCGAAGAGTGAAAAATTCACGTGCACATTGACGTCGATTCCGGCGCGCGTGTTCGTGCAATTGAACTTGCCGATTTCGACTTCCCGGGTGTCGTCGGCCGGCTCGTTTGCCGCCACGGCCGGCTCGCCCTCGGCAGCCTCCTCCTCCGCGGTCCCCTCGGGCATGAACAGATACCCGATCCCCATCATGACGACCGTCAGCCCCACTACCAGACCGGCTGCTTTGATCTTTCTGCTGCGCTCAGCGGCTGCGGCCGGGGCCATCTCGTTTTCATCGAGCGCCTCGCCCTCGTCCTGTTTGGAGTCGTCGTCGGTCGTGACCGTGGCCATTCCACCATCCTCCATGACGGTATCGGCTGACTGAAATTGAAATGTGCCTCGCACCGCCATAGGCCCGCCTGGGCGACGGTCCCTCACGTCCCGGCAGATTTCAAAACCCGCCGCCCCGCGATCCGCCGGCAATCGCCATGCGCGTCGCGTCGAGACGTGGTCTCCGCCACGCGGAGTGATGCGGTCGTCGGTCGAACTTGACGAATTCTACGGCTGACGGTGTTTTGAAGACTGCCCTATATAAGAATCTATCAAATACACGTCAACCCGACGATTGAGCGCCTGGTGCTCCGCCCCGCGGCGGAGCGTGCGCGGTTCGTTGTCCCCGGCAGCACTGACGAGAATCCGCGCCGGGGGAATGCCTTTTGAGATGAGATAGTTGGCGACCGCATCAGCGCGGGCAAACGACAGATCGAAGGCATCTCGAAACTCGCTATCTTGCGGCAACGGGATCGGTGCCGCATGCCCCCGCACTTCAATTCGCCGCGATCGTTTATTGAGAACGTCCGCAATGGAATCCAGATTGCGCTTCAGCTCGTCGGACAGTTCGACGTGAAACGGCTGAAACATCGCTGCCCCGCCCAACGTCACCACGGTTCCTTCGCGAATCCGCTTGACCGGGTCATGCTTGCCGGATGCTCCGCGGGTCTTGAGGGCAAATTCCCGCGAGCCCCCCAAAGACAGGTTGCCCAGCGAGCTGAGCTTGTCGAGCACGCTCGTTGTCTGAATCGATCGACCCGGTGCGCCGAGCAGGGACTGTTCGTTGCCAAAGGCCTCGCGAATCGCGTCCAGAGCGGCCCGCATCTTGCCGTCCTCCTTCATCTCGCTCATGGAAACGAGCATGATGAAGAACGTGAGTAACAGCGACATCATGTCCCCGTAGGTCACGACCCATTCAGGTACGCCGGGGGCGGGATCGTCTTGAACGGGCATGGTTCGACCCTGGGTCGAAGAAAGTGGTAAGGACCGGATTCACAAAATCAGCGGATCACCAGGTGATCACGCGGCATTGGCCAGATCGTCGGTACCGCGTTGGTCGGCCGGCAAGCACGTCTTGAGTTTTTGCTCGACGACCCGCGGGTTGTCTCCCTGTTGGATCGAAAGAATTCCGCGGACGACGATCTCGCGGACTTCGATCTCGCGCTTGCTGTAAAACGCCAGTTTGTCCGCCAGCGGCAGGAACACTAAGTTGGAGACAATTGCACCGTACAAGGTCGTGATCAAGGCGACCGCCATACCAGGACCAATCGCGTCGGGATTGTCCATGTTTCCCAACATGATGATCAATCCCATCAGCGTCCCGATCATCCCGAATGCCGGTGCATAGCGCCCGACCGTGTCGAACAACGCCTTGCCAGTTTTGTGCCGCTCGGCAACAGAGGTGACTTCTGTGCGGAGCAGGTCCTCCATCAATTCTGAATCAATGCCGTCCACGGCCATCTGGATGCCCATCAGGATGAAGGGATCCTCGATCTCTTCGGTCTTCTGCTCCAAGGCCAAGATGCCGTCCTTGCGGGCGGTTTCGGCCAGCGATACCAGTTCCGAGATGACGGGACCAGCGTCCAGGGCGTTGGGCTGCAAGGTCTTTTTGAGAATTTTTGGAAACTTCAATAGCGCCACGACCGGAAAAGCGATCGCCGTGGCGGCAATTGCCCCCCCCACGACGACGGCCGCGGAGGCGGTATCCCAAAACGCTGAGAACTTTGCTCCCGGGGCAATGAGCACGGAGATGATCAACAGGGCGACCCCGCTCGCCAGTCCACCGATCGTTGCTTTATCCATCTTCCTAATTCCGTCCTGGATCGCCGCGTCGCCACGGCCCGAGGCACCTGTGCCGTGTCTCGCGAACCGGCCAGGATGTCCGCCGGTTCCTGCCGCTTAGGAACGCCCGGTCCGTGCCGCCTGACTTAGAGAATGCCGCTGCGTATTTGCCGCGAATATTGAATGGAGCGTTCGACGACCTCCTCCATTGTTTCTCGCACCACCACGCGATCATCGGTGGTCAGCGTGATATAAGTATCGGGACGGCGCTCGACGAAACGTATTAATTCGGCGTTCAGCACAAATGTGTCGCCATTCAGCCGTGTGAGTTGGATCATGCCCGCATACTCCCGGAGAGCATTACCCCGATCTTCGGGTCAAAACGTTTACCGCCCCAGCAACAACAGTTCATCGACGAGTCGATTGGTGGAGTCGATGACCCGGGCATTGCCTCGATAGTTGGTGGACGCCACGATCAGGTCAACCAGGTTCCGTCCGATGTCCGTGTTGGAAAGTTCAATGGCCCCGGCACGGATCGTTCCTGCACCGAATGTTCCCGGCGTACTCACCAGCGGCTCACCCGAACTGGCCCCCTCGCGAAATGTATCGCCACCGTTTTGCAGCAGACCGCCTGGATTGGTAAACCGCGCCAGCACGATTTGTCCCAACGTGCGGATCACACCGTTGTCGAACACGCCGTTGATGACCCCCTGCTCGTCGATCACGAAACTGGTCAGTACACCCGGGCTGGAACCATCTTGTTGTTTCAAGTTCAAGTTGCTACCCGAGGACGTGATCCCCGAAATCGACGACATGTCCACTTCAAACACCATCGGGCTGACGGCGGCGGTCGCGTTGCGTTCGATCGAGAACGAGTTGTTTGGCTGATCGGCGACGTTGCCGATGCTGTCGAACACCACGGTGCTGCTGCCGATGGCGATGTCGATATCGCCGGGAATGCCCGATTCGTTGTCGTCGCTCTCGAGCATATACCGGAAGGTTGTGCTATTCGTCGTTTGCGATTCCTTGTAGGCACTCATCCGCACGGTGACGGCCTCACCCAGCGAGTCGAACACGACAAACGTGGTGAACGTGCTTTCTCCGTCGGCGGCTTCGCCTGTACGAGGAAAGTCGAATCCGACCACGCCGCCGTCTAAGACCATCGCCCCGACCGGGATGGAGATGTCGTTCACCGTACCGCGGTTGCCCTTAACCCGAATCATGCCGCCGCTGAGGCTGACACCGACGGCGATCCCGTCGGCATCCGTGGGAACGGAAGTCGACTGTAGTCCCAGGGAGGCATCGAGAAAGTCCATGTATTCCTGGACGGTGGTCGCAGCGGTAACCGTCAAAGTTTGCGTCTCAAGCGTCCGTCCTCCCTTCGATGCGGTCAACTCCAAGTCCGCGGGGAGTCCGGTGAACAATTGAGTAGCCGGATCCGACGCCAACCGCAGGTCGGACAGCAACGTCGCCGTCGATGACAGCGGCGTACCCCCGCCGTCGATGACCAGCGGAGCCGTCTCTAACAACGTCCCGTGGGTGGCGGTGTCTCCTTGAGGAGAGAGTGCCCCGCTCATGACCACGTGCTCGGTTGCCTCAGCGATGCTCAATTCGCCCAAGGGGATTTGTACGCCGGTCAATTGCGTGTTGACGATGTTGAAGTCGTCATCCACGCCATAAGCCTGAACGCGCAAACCTTGACTGTTGGTGAGCACGTTTTCGCTGTTTAGGCGGAACGTGCCGTTGCGGGTATAGACGTTGCCGTCTTGGCTTTCGACGATGAAAAACCCGTCGCCTTGAATGGCCAAGTCCGACGGCGTGGTTGTGTTCGTGATACTTCCCTGGCTGAAGTCGGGAATAATCGCCGCTACGGTGGCCCCCAAACCGATCTGTTTGGCGTTTGTCCCGCCGTTCGTGGCGGTGGGACGGGAACCAAAGCTGAGCGTGCGGGCCAACTGCGTTGAAAACTGAACTTGCGACGCCTTGAACGCGTTGGTTCCGGCGTTGGCGATGTTGTTACTCAATACGTCAATCGCGGTTTCGTTTAGTGACAAGCCGTTCAAAGACGTATTCAACGCGGACGTAAGACCCATAATGACCCCCCGGTCTGTCTTGTCAGTTCGCCCCGGCCGCCAAAATCCTGTAGCCGCGACGGGTGAATCGTGATTAGCGCACGCGGCCCCGCCGATCAGTGGGGCGCGATTACGCACAGACGTTTTATCGGTCGGATTTTTCGCAGCCGGTACAATTGTCTCGGCATTGACGGTCCGGTAGTCTCGGTAGTTTGGGAAGACGTGCTAGACCTTGCGGCTACGATGCAGCGGTAGCGCACACAGAGAAAAGCTTAGCGAGCATTGGATAGCGACCAGCCGCCCCGCCCTGCTACTCGGCGAACAGCACATTCACCTGCGTGACGTTGCGGACCGGGATCTCCTCAAGGCCGACGCCCAGATAGGCTTGGCCCTCGCGCATCACGACTCGGTCCACAACCCCTTCGACCTGTTCGTTCTGATCGTTGTCGCCCGTGACGAACGATCCCAAGAACGCAGCGCCGTCGGTGAGCTGTTGATTGGAGATGATTTCCTTAAGCGTGTCCCCCAGCTCGATGCTCGACGCCAGGCTTTGCATCGATGAGAGTTGATTGAGCAACTCCTCGTTGCTGGTCGGTTCCGACGGGTCCTGGTTCTGCAGTTGCGTCAGCAACAGTTTCATAAAATCGTCGGCGGTCAGCGCCGCGAATCCCGTTTTTGACGAATCCACGGTATTGGTATTGTTCGCGCCGCTGCCGCTTGTGGATGAGTTGACTTCCATGGTTGGTTCCTTCCGCGGGCCGGTGCTGAAGAAGACCGGCAGAGTTCCTAAAACTGTGGTTCACAAACTGCTACATGCAGGCAGAACGAATGTTGTCGTTTTTATTTCACGATTTAGATCGTCACGTCGAGTTCCGTCATCGCCCGCCGCTGTGGCGCAGCCGGCGCCGCTGGAGTTTCGATGTCCGCCGACTCCTCTGTTTCCGTGGTATTGTATCCGCCACGGCGGAACACTGATTCATCGTGCGGCGCATCGCCCCGCTCTTTCTGCCCGGCAAAGCCTTGTCCCATTGCGGCCCCGCGGTCATCCGGTGAGTTGTCGGTCAATCCGACTTCCAAGCGTTCGATGCTGGCGCCGTGTTGCGTCAGCGCCTCCTTCAACTGCGGGAGGTTGTCCATCAAAACCTTTTGTGCCGCAGCGGTCTGCGCATCAATGCGGGCCGAGACCTTGCCGTGATCGACGGCGACTTCGATCCGCAGTGCACCCAACTCCGGCGGCGTCAAACGTAACGTCACCTGCTGGCGGTTGTCCGCGGACGTCCGAACGGCCTGTGCCACCCGCGTCGCAAAATCAGGCCGCTCCACGTCGACGGCCGATTCGGTCGAACCGACGGTGGTCAGCGGATTGGTCCGCGCAGTTTCGTGTTGTTGTGGGGCCGGAGCGGGGCCGGAGACGGTCACGTCGGCAGTTTCCGAGCCTGCGATTGGATCGTCTGCTGCGACCGCCGTTTGCTGCGTTCCAGCCGGCGCGGCCGTCCGGTTGCCCAATTCTTTGAGCACTTCCGAATCGGCCGGTTGCCGTTGCGTCGGTTGGTCCGAGGAATCGCCCTCGGGCTGCTGATCGTTGCCGGACGTTTCAACAGTTTGTGGTGGCTGAGTATCGCGGGAAGGAACCGACTCATCGTCCACCTGCGCTTTGGTCGCCTCTGAACTGCCCACTGCCGCCACATCGGGCGGCGGTGCATCTTTGACGACAGTCTCAGGATTTGTGACGGCAGTTTCAGGTACGCCAACGACTGGTGGTTTTGTAACGACTTGTTGTGAATTGTTCTTCGCCGACGAGTCCTCATGCTCCGCCGGCGTAACGCCGACCTTGGGAGTCGACTGGGAAGTGTCCTCGTCGGGATTGTCCTGGGGCAAGATTGCCGATTCGGTCGCCGATGGTTTCGGTTGCGGCGATTCCTGATTTGCTTTTGTGGACGTTGTGGAATCCTGAGTCAGCGTTACGGACTGTGTTCCGTCGGTTGAGGAAGTCGCCGGGAGCAGTGATTCTTCCTGCGCAGGTGCGGCCGAGGCGGCCACCTGTTCGCCGTTGGCCGTTTGCGTACCGGACGCGTCCTGCGTTTCCGGACTGTCGGCCGCTGAAGATTGATTTTGCGGGCCGGTTGCCGATCCGTCTTGTGTCGCCAGCGCCGTCACCAGACCGTGCGGCGGGGATTGGACCGTAATGGTCGTCGATGCATACGACGAGGAATCCGACTCAGCGGTTGTCGTCGTGGTTGTGGCGGTGTTGGTTGCGAGCAGCGCAGCGACAAATTCCGCCGGCGGCGTCCCCTCGGCCGCGTGCGAACCGACGACCGCTTGATCGCTGGCGTGATCCAGCTTGTCAGTCAGGTCCGCCGGTTCGGCGGCGTCGGATGCTTCTGGGGAGTTCGGTTTTTCGACCGGCACATCCACGTCGCTTGGATTCTCGGGCCGATCGGCCGGCGAGGACTTCGGCGTCGCATTCGGTTCTCGACGTTCGACTGAGTCGGCCATCTGATTGGACGGCGGCGTCTCTGCAGCCGCGGATGAATGCGCGGCGTCGCGCCGGTCGGTCTGCCGTGTGTCACGACCACGGCCGTCGTCGAGTGAATCGGAAAGGAGCTCACGAAATCCCCCGCCCGCCGCATCGTCTCGCGATGTCGGCGTATCCCGTTGCGACGGTTTCGTCGGCGCTGCAACGGGCAACACATCCAGCGAAATCGGGAAGTTTTCCGTGGCCATCGTCCGTGCTCCCTGTTCGCGGTGCGAATGTCGGCGAAGTCTGAACTTCGTGCCGCCGTTCCGCCGCGCTCGATGATTCTAGTCCTACCCAGCAGGTTCGTCCGGGGCGGGTTGTGTTTCGTTTAAGTGTTTGGTGAGGACCGAATTGGTCGGCTCGCCGCGATAGATGGCTTCGTAGATCAGTGCCGCCCGCTGGACGCGTTCCAAGACCTGTCCCGCCTTGAATTCCTTGAGGATTTTGGCAATGTTTTCATCCGGCATCCCTCGCAGCAGGATTACGTCCTCGTCAACGGTCAAATCCATTAAGCGGTCGACGGCATCCTTGGGCGAGGAGGCCAACAAGATCCCGCGGGCCAATTCTGTGGCTTCGGCCGTGTTGCGCTCGTTGATTTCTTTTAACTCCGCATTGAAGGACTCGCGGTCCTTATTCAGTGCCTTTTGCTCGGATGTCACCTCGTCGCGAAACATCATCACGTCGTTGAGCAATTGTTTGGCAAGGTTTTCCCGCTTTTCGATGCCCAAAATGGCGATCACGCGCTGGTCAGTGATCTCTTCCAGCGAGGGTTGCCGCTTTTTGAGTTCGTTGTCCTGCGATTCATCCCCCAACAAATCGGCTCCGGTCAGGACCACTTCGATTTCGCGGAACGTGCGCTGATTGAGTTGCCCGCGCGACCAGAGTACTCCCAGACCGACCGCTTCAGTGATGACGGTGGCGATGCAAAAGCAGGCGAATACGACGACGCCGGTCTTCAGCATGTGTTCACCTCATCCCGATGTGCCGCCGCCCAACTCTCTTCCAGTTCGCGCTGCGCCCGTTGCTCCTGCGCCTTGAGAAACTCCGTCTGTTGCTTGTCCCTTAAGTTTTCAAGCGCCTTGACGTCTTGGTCGGCTTTGACCAGGGCATGGCGGCAAACGTCTATTTGCCCTTCCAGCAACTTTCGCTGCCGGCTGATATT
>CALFYU010000241.1 GCA_937952455.1 uncultured Planctomycetaceae bacterium | reverse complement strand
ACCCTCTTACGACAAAACGGGCAGTCTTGTTGTTATTTATGGTGAGAAAAGCGGGTTAGCAGATCCGCGGCAGCATTGCGCCGGTCGGTTCGTCCAACGGTTGCGGGCGCCCCAGGCCGCGTTCGATGGTGACCGCCGCGCTTTGGCGGTTCGCGGCCTGTCCGATCCATGCGGCCTGAGTCGTTGGCGGAAGCGTACGCAACGCGCGGACCGCGTCGTCCGCAGCTTCAGCCGCGACCGCCGCCACGAACGTGCCTTCGTTGGCCACGTGCAGCGGATCGAGTCCGAGAAGCTCACAAGCACCGCGAATATCGCTGCCGAGAGGAATGGCGGATTCATTGAGCTCCATTGTCAATTGGCAAGCCGCCGCCCATTCGTGCAGTACGGCTGAAACGCCGCCGCGGGTGGCATCACGGATAGCTCGGACACGATCGCCCACCGCAGCCCGCAATGCCGCGACGGGATCGATCAGCGATGCCGAATCACTGACTGGCGGCGGATCGAAATCAATCTCTTCGCGAGCACACATGACGGCAATACCGTGGCGGCCGATGGGGCCGGAGACGAGCAGTGCATCCCCCGGTTCGATGGCCCCCGGCCCCGGGGGTACGGGGTCGATCAACTCGCCCACGCCGGTCGTGTTCAGAAAGATCCCGTCGGCGGCGCCTCGCGGGACAACTTTCGTGTCACCCGCGATGACGGCAACGGAGCAATTTGCCGCGGCGTCGGCGACGCTTTGCAGTATGCGATCCAACACTGCCAAGGGGAGTCCTTCTTCGATGATTAATGAAAGGGTGAGCCAGCGCGGTTTCGCTCCGGAGACGGCCAGGTCGTTCACCGATCCGTGAACGGCCAAAGAGCCGATATCGCCGCCGGGAAAAAACAAGGGGGAGACCACGAAACTGTCGGTGGTGATCGCCAAGCGGCCCGCGTCGGCTTGGACGTGCGCGGCATCGGGCAAATTCGCCAACTCGGCCGTACGAAAAACGGGGCAAACGTGGTGCTCAAGCAGTTGCCGCGTCAACCGTGCCCCTTCGCCATGCGCCAATGTGATGCGCGCGTCGCTTTCGCCGATGGGAAGTGGGCAATGCCGTTGCCAGGAGGGGCCGTTCATCGGACGCTCTTCCCTTTTAAAAGTCGTTTCAAAACCCTCTGATGCGTCACGCAGGCGCTATTGTGAAAGGTTCTCTCACAAGCACAACCGGGTTTTGAAACTGGTTCTAGGAATACCGATAATAGGCGGCACAGGCGCCTTCGGAGGAAACCATCGGCGCGCCGAGAGGAAAATCGGGCGTGCAACGTGTGCCGAACTCGGGACATGCCGTCGGACGCAATCGACCGGCCAGAACATCGGCGGCGCGGCAGCCGTCGCCTGACATCACCGGAAGCTGTAACGTCGGTCCGCGGCCGAATCGCTGCTGGGCGTCGAATCGCTCATATTCGGTGCGCAGTCGAAAGCCGCCCTGCGGCACCGAGCCAAATCCGCGCCAGGGGCGATCATCGATCTCGTAAACCCGAGCGACGACCTGCTGCGCCGACTGGTTGCCGGCACGGCGCACAGCGCGGGCATATCGATTGACGACTTCCGCCCGGCCCGATTCCAGTTGGCGGACGCATTCCAGAATTCCCTCCAAGAGATCGATCGGCTCAAATCCCGTGACGACGACCGGCACCCGGAAATCGCGCACGAATTGGTCATAGGTCTTGAACCCGGTGATGGCACAGACATGGCCGGCCGCCAGAAAACCCTGTACGCGGTTGTCGGGCGAGTTCATGAGAGCCTCCATCGCCGGCTGCACACGGACGTGCGCGACGATCAGCGAGAAGTTCTCCAATCCCAATTTCTCCGCCTGTAAGACCGCGAGCGCCGTGGCCGGGGCCGTCGTCTCAAAACCGACGGCCAAGAACACTACCTGTTGATCGGTATTGCGTCGCGCCCATTCGACGGCGTCGAGCGGGGAATAGACGATTTTGACCCGCCCTCCCCTGCCCCGCACACTCAACAGTGAATCGCGGCTGCCGGGGACGCGGAGCATATCACCAAAGCTGGTGACAACGAAATTCTCGCGGAGCGCGAGTTGCTGCGCGAAATCGATTGCTTCAGCCGGCGTGACGCAGACGGGGCAGCCCGGGCCGTGAATCAGCTCCACAGTCTCGCGCAGTTCGTCCACGATGCCATGCCGCAGCAGGTTGTGCGTCTGCCCGCCGCAGACTTCCATTAAGACCCACTGCCGCGTCGCCTGCCGGCGGATTTCGGCGACGAGCTTTCCGGCGGCCGCGGAATCACGATATTCATCGACGTACTTCACGGCGATTCCCCCCCGAAGAGCGAATGGGGGGCCTCACGGAATTCGTCAAGCTCCTCGGTCATTCCCAACTGCTGCAACTCTGCAAGCAGCCGCTGCGCTGCTTGGGTGTCGACGCGGCTGATGGCGATGCCCGCATGGACCACGACATAATCACCCACTTGAGCGTCAGGCACACAGGCCATGTGGCAAACTCGGCGGATGCCGTCGAATGCGACCTCCGCCTTGCCGAATGTGGGATCGCGATCAATCCAACGTGTCACAATGCCGGGTACCCCTAAACACATCCCAAAGCCTCGCGCTCAATTCTCCCCGCAGCCAATCGCGCCGCGGCGATCGCCAGTTGGCCGGCCGCCAAACCGCCGTCGCCTGGGGGGATCGCACCAGGAAGCCCGCTTGGCTGCGGCGAATTACTGAACTCTTTGCAGATCAATTCCCTCAACAGGCGATTCTGAAAACAACCTCCGGAAAAGACAACCGGTAAATGCTCGAAGTGCCGGGCGACATCCGCCACGGCCCTCGCCAAACTGCGGTGGAATCGCATGGCGATTGTGCCCACCGGCACGTCGCGACGTTGTTCCGAAACGATCTCTCGCAAAAGGGGCCGCCAGTCGAGCGTGCGCATTCCGGCGATCTCAGTGACAGGCAGCGCGTATTGTCCCGCCGCTTCAAGATCGCAAACGGATTCCAGACGCATCGCCGGTTCGCCGGAAAACGAAATGTCGTCCAACGGTAACAACATGGCCGCGATTCCGTCGAATAGCCGGCCGGCACTAGTCGTCTCCGGACCTGCGCTGCGGCGTTCGATTAACCTTGCCAGGACCGCTAACTCATCGTGTTTAGTGCAGCCACAAAGGTAATCAACGGCAGCCGACCGGCCGAATGTTATGGTCAGCAATGAGAGGGCGACGCGCCAGGGCTGTCGGACGGCAAGTTCGCCGCCGGGGAGCACAAAGGGCAGTAGATGCCCCACGCGCTGAAAATCTGTGGCCGTCGCCTGAAGAAACTCGCCGCCCCAGATCGTGTCGTCGGTACCGTAACCCGTCCCGTCAAATGCGATGCCGAGGACCGTGCGGTCGAGCCAGTCCTGCTCGAGCATTCCCGATGCGATATGGGCATGATGATGTTGCACCGCAATCGTAGGCAACTGTTGTTCGTCCGCCCAACGCGTCGTGAAATAATCGGGATGCAAATCGTGCACGATGAACTCCGGCCTACTGCCGTACAAGTCCGTCAGTGATTTTACCTGTTCGACAAAGCGTTCCCGGGTGGCGAGCGAGTCCAAATCACCAATGTGTGGACCGAGCACCGCTTGTTTTCCGTTGGAGATTGCTACGGCGGACTTTTGGTGTCCTCCCACGGCGAGGATTGAGTGCGGGGTTGAGATCGATAGCGGCAACGGGGCGATGCCGCGCCCCGCACGGATGGTGGTCGGGTGCGCGCCGCAAGTTTGTATGACGCTGTCATCGATGGGCCGCACGATTTGCCGGTCGTGATGCAAAATTAAATCGGCCAGTTTCTGTAATTGTTCGCTCGCGACCGCATTGCAAAACGCCAGCGGTTCGCCTTCGATATTGCCGCTCGTTACGACCAACGGCCGGTCACATTGTTTGAGTAAGAATGCGTGCAGCGGCGTCGTGGGCAGCATCACGCCGACGGTCTCCAGATGGGGATGGACCGATTCCGCCAGTCCGGCCACCAACTTGGCGGGTACGAGAACAATCGGATTTGCGGCCGAGAGGAGTGCTTCGGGAAACGCGCCTCGGCACGATGGCGGGTGATCAACCATCACCGGCAACGGCTTAGTGCGGCGGCATTTTCGTTCCCGCAACCGGTGCACCGCTGCTTGATCGGTGGCATCACACAGCAACTGATATCCGCCGATTCCCTTCAATGCGACAATCCGCCCTGTCCTCAGCGCAGCGGCGGCTGTTTGTATGGCCTCCTCGCCTCTGACATCGGGCGCGTCACACCAAACTGCAGGCCCGCAAATGGGACAGGCATTGGTCTGCGCGTGAAATCGCCGGTCATCGGCGCCATCGAATTCGGCTTGGCATTTCGGGCATAACTTGAAGGGACTCATCGACGTCTGCGCTCTCTCGTAGGGCATACGATCGATGATCGAATAGCGCGGACCGCAGTTGGTGCAACTGGTAAATGGGTACGCGGTGCGGCGATCGGTGGGATTGACGCCTTCCGCACGGCATTCCTCACACACGGCTAAGTCGCGAGGCACCAGCGTCGCAACGGCGCCATTGGTGCTGGACTTTCGAATTTCGAAACGCTGAAGTCCCAACGGCTTTGCTAGGGTGCGTTGGATGCGGCCGGCATTCGCGGCCGGCGGTAACGACGAATCGAGTCGCGCGGCGAAAGCCTCTACTTGACTTGGTTCGCCTTCGAGATGAATTTCCACGCCGCCAAGTTGATTGGAGACAAAGCCGCACAAGCCGAGTTCCAGCGCCAAGCGGGCAATCGCGGGGCGGACTCCGACTCCTTGTACGCTCCCCTGGAGCAGGAATGCGGCGGCGATTTGTGTTTCTGTCTGCGGCATGGCTGTCGGCTCACTTACAACGCTGTGCACTCGGTCGCCTGTCGGGTGGATTCGATCATGCGTTCGCGGGCTTCCTCCAAATACTGGCACCAAGATTCGATCCCCTCACCCGTCAGCGAACAGACCGTAAACGCGGCCAGGTCCGGCTGAATTAGCCGGGCGTCGGCAATCGCGGCATCGATTGAAAATGGGACGTACGGCAGGAGGTCGCTTTTGTTGATCACGAGTGCTCCGCTGGTGCGATACATCTTGGGGTACTTGCCGGGCTTGTCGTCGCCTTCAGTTGTACTCATCAACACGACGCGAAGATGTTCGGCCAGATCGTGCGAGGCGGGGCAGACCAGGTTGCCGACGTTCTCAATAAACAAGAATTCAAAATCGACCTCGGGCAGACGTTGTAATCCCCGTTCGACAAGCGCCAGCTCCAAATGACATGCGCCGCCGGTCGTCAGTTGCTCGACCGGCACATACGGCCGGAGTCGCTCGGCATCCCGCTCGGTGGCCAGGTCTCCCACGAGGACCGCTACCTTGTGCTTCCCTTGCCAATATTTGGCGGTCGCCTCCAATAAGCTCGTCTTGCCGGCACCCGGTGAGGAGACGAGGTTGATCACGAAGGTCCCTCGCTGCGAAAACGAATTCCGCAGTTCAGCAGCACGGCGTTTCTTTTCGGCCTGGACGTCTTGGTTGACGGTGATTGTTCGCGTTGATGTCATGAATGCGATCCCCTTTGTGTTCCGCTTTCACTCGCGACGCCGTGCAGTGAATCGTCAGCCGAGTCGGTTTGCAACGTGACGTTGAGTAGTCGAAACTCATCGCCGCCGATGATGCGAATCGCCGACGAATTGCAGTTCGCACAGTGAAAGTCCAATTCCGTCATCTCAAAGTCCAGGCAGCATTTCAGGCAATGGACCGTGAGGGGTACTTCTTGGATCACCAGCTGTACGCCGGTGAGACTTTGTTCAACTGTCAGCGTGTCAAATGCCTCGCCGACCAACAAAGGCTCCACACCGCTGAGCGGGCCGATTTCGACCTCGATCTGCTCCACGGCGAGACCGCCATGTTGTCGGCGCAGCTGCTCAACTTGCTGGAGCAGCGAACGCACCAGGGACATTTCGTGCATGATCCAGCTCATTCACAATAGTATCAACGATGTCGGGCAGGGCCTGTCGGATGGCCGTCGAAATCGGCGCGCCCGAAGCGAAATTGCTTCCGGCAGTTCCCCAGACGACGATCTGCCTTGGCAATCGTTCTAAAGACGCGGCGAGGTCGAGTGTCTCGATTAGTCCAAACCCGTGGCTCCCTCCGCAGCGTAACCGGACAAACTCGCGAAACATGTCCGCCGGTTTTGAAGTCTCGGTCTCGGCGGTCCATTCCCACCGCCGCATCGCTCCGGGCAACGACGGGTCATGATACGCATCGCAAACATGCAACCGCCTCACCCCCTCCAGCCAATCAAGCAAATCCAATGGGACGGCGGCCTTTCGCACGTCTACGTGAGAGCGTAACCGATCGTGCGTAACCACACTGTCGGCGACCGCCCATCCGACTTGATCGTCGCCGTGAGGGCTACCAAAGCCGACCAATAATGTCCGGCAATTGTCGTTCACGTTTCGTTTCGTTCCACCGTGAGCTTCAAGAAATGTGTTGAGCAACTAATGCAAGGGTCGTAGTTGCGGATTAGCCGTTCGCAGTCGAGGGCGGTCCGCCGATCGTCGTCCTGCAGAATTTCCGGCAGCCAACTTCGCAGGTCCTCTTCGATTTGGCGCTGGTTCTGCGACGTCGGCGGCACGATCTTGGCCGCGGTCACTTTGCCGGCTGCGTCGACAGCGTAGCGGTGATAAATCAGCCCGCGGGGAGCCTCCGTCGCGGCACAGCCGTCTCCTGTCTGATAGTCATAAGCGATGCGCGGCGGCTTGAAGGGGCGGTAGTCTTGGAGGATCGCCAGGGCTTCTTCGTACGCATGAATGACTTCCAGGCCGCGGGCGATGATGGCTTGAAACGGGTTGAGGCCGGGCGGCGCGAAGCCGATGTCATCGGCGACGCGGCGCGCCGTTTCCGAGAGCTGGTCGAAACTGAGATTGACACGTGCCAGCGGACCGACGTGATAGCAGGTGTTCTCAGCGGTCCGCACCGAGTGCAACGCGGTGCTGTGTGCGATGTGCTCTTCGGCGAACTCGCGCTCATAGTCGCCGACGTCGATCGACATGCCGGTCGTGGACACGACACGTCCCTCATTCATGGCATATTCATCAGGGTGACTGAGGGCCACCATGTCGTAGTCGCGCTCAAAGTCCGGAAAATCAAAAGTCGCCACCCACCGCGTCGCGGCGACGGCCGCTTCCAAACCCCACTGAAAATCCGGAATGAGGCGTTGTAGTTCGTCCCGTTTTGGGGCGCGGTAAAAGCCGCCCACGGCGACATTGATGGGATGAATGGCCCGCCCGCCCAACACGTCCAGCAATTCATTACCGTGTTTTTTCAGCTTCAACCCGCGGTTGACTTCGTCCGGAAACCGCTGCGCTAACTCGATGCCGCTGGCGACGCCGAAAAAGTCCGGGGCGTGCAGCAGATGCATGTGCAGGCAATGGCTTTCGATCCACTCGCCACAGTAGAGCAATCGCCGCATCCGGCGGATTTCCGGCGTGATCGCGACGTTTAAGGCCGCTTCCAACGCGTGGACCGAACTCATTTGATAGGCCACGGGGCAAATGCCGCAGATGCGGGCAGTTATATCGGGAACTTCTTCCAGGGGGCGGCCGCGAAGAAATGCTTCGAAGAACCGCGGCGGTTCGTAGATCGATAATTGCACCTCTTCGATGACGCCGCCGTTCAGCTTGACATGCAGTCCCCCTTCGCCTTCGACGCGAGTCAGTGCTTCGACCTTGATGCTGCGTGTCTCGCTCATGGTCGGCCTCCCGATGAATCCAGGACAGCCGATTGACGCAAACGATTGCCGGCGTCACGGAACGGTGGCGAATCGGCGTTGAAATTGTGCAGAAGTGGAATTAGTGTCTCGTGCGTGGAACCGGTGTTGAGGTATTGCGAGGTGAGACTATCGCAATTCGGTTGCGCTGCCGGTCCGTAACAGCCATAGCAACCACGGTCGTAGGACGGGCAGATCGCGCCGCAGCCCGTCTGCGTGATCGGTCCCAGACAGGGAATGCCCTGGGCCACTTCAACGCAGACCGTCCCTCGCCGTTTGCAGTCCAAACAGACACTGTGCGTCGGCGTGCGCGGCCGGCGTCCGGAAATGAGGGACTTAAGGACCTCCAGGAGCTGGTGCCGATTGATCGGACAGCCCCGCAGCTCAAAATCAACCGTCACGTGATCGGCGATCGCGGTCGAGTCGTTCAGCGTCGAAATATACTCCGGCCGCGCATAGACGCAGCGGAGGAATTCCTGGTGATCGGCCCAATTCTTCAACGATTGAATTCCCCCGGACGTGGCACAGGCGCCGATTGTGACCAAAAATCGCGATTGACGGCGGACCTCTTGAATCCGCTCCGCGTCGTGCGGGGTCGTAATTGAACCTTCGACCAGGGCGACGTCGTACGGTCCCGGTTCAAAATGACTGCTGGCTTCGAGAAAGTAAGCGATTTCGACCGCTTCGGCGACGGCGAGCAGCTCGTCTTCGCAGTCCAATAGCGACAACTGGCAGCCGTCACACGAGGCGAACTTGAAGACGGCCAGCCGCTGCTTGCGGGCAATCGGCGGAAGCGTTTGCTGAATCGGGGGGTTCACAGATCGTGCACCTTGAGAATCGAAGCGACCCGGTCGTAGCGGAAAACCGGGCCATCTTTACAAATGAATTCAGGGCCAAATTGGCAATGGCCGCACAGTCCGACCGCACAGTTCATATTCCGTTCCAACGAGACAAACAGGTTTCGCTCCGGAATCCCGCATTCCCGGGCCGACTGAATCGTGTACCACATCATCACCTCGGGGCCGCAGGTGAACAGCGCCGTATTTTCGGGTTGCGGAAGTACCAGGCGTTCGAGCAGCGTGGTGACGACGCCCACGTTTCCGTTCCAGCCGTCGGTAACCCGGTCGACCGTGGTTTGGACATCCAATCCTTGAGATCGCCAGTGGTCATATTCCTGCGTATAGAGCAAGCCGGCGGGGGTTCTTGAACCGTACAACAACGTGAGTTGTCCAAATTGATCGCGATCGTGGAGAAGTCCGTAGATCGCCGGTCGCAGCGGCGCAAGCCCGATTCCGCCGGCCACGAGAATGATGTCCTTTTTGCGGCAATCGTCCAACGGCCAACTCGAACCAAACGGCCCGCGCAGTCCCAGCGATCCCCCTTCGCCCAACCGCGCCAGCTCCCGAGTCACATTGCCGGCCACACGAATGGTGTGGGGCAGGCGTGAACTTTCGGCGGGATCGCCGCTGATTGAAATGGCGATTTCACCGACGCCGGGCAAATACAACATGTTGAACTGGCCGGGCAAAAACGAGTACCGGCCGGCAATCTCGGTGTCAGCAAAAACCAGATCGTAAGTGGCCACACCCGGGGTCTCGGCGGTCATGCGGTCCACCGTCGCCCTGTGCGCAAGCCACGGGTCGATTGTTGAACAGGCTGCGGCCATGTTGGTCATGGTTTGCTTTCCGTATCGGCGGCCGGTCGTGACGGATCGCCGGGTGAACGCCGAATGGCGGCGACCTCTTCGGTCAGATCGATCTCCACGGGACACCAGGTGATGCAGCGGCCGCAGCCGACGCATCCCGAGGTGTCGAATTGATCGTGCCACGACGCGAGTTTGTGCGTCAACCACTGCCGGTACCGGCTGCGGATGCCGTTACGCACGACGCCGCCGTTCATGTAGCTGAAATCGATATTGAAACAGGAATCCCATTGACGGTGGCGCTCGACGTGATCGCCGGTCAGATCGCTCACCTCGCTCACGGAAGAGCAAAAACAGGTGGGGCAGACCATGGTACAGTTGGTACAAGACAGGCAGCGCGTGGCGACCTCGTCCCAGCGCGGATGGTCGAGATTCTGCAACAGTAAATCGCGAAGCCCCTCCGCGTCCATGGTCTTGGTAATCTGATCGACGGCCTGCTGCCGTGCGGACTCTGCCCGGGCGAAAGCCGTCTCGTCGGCCGGAGCCGTCGGAAGCCGTTGCAAAACGTCATCGCCGGCTGCAGAACCGGACTCGATGATAAAACCACCGTCGATTTCGGTGAGAGCCAAGTCGAAGCCGCCCTTGCACCGGGGGCCTGTTTGCATCGACGTACAAAAACAGGTCGAGGCGGCTTGCGTGCAATTGACCGCGACGATGAACGCCGCGTCTCGTCGCTTCTTATAGATCGGGTCGACGTAGGGACCTTCGAGGAATACACGGTCTTGAACTTTCATGGCGGCGATTTCGCAGGCACGCACGCCCAGGAAGGCATACCGCGGCGGTTCGTGATCGGGTGTCCGCAGGTCCCAACCCGCATCGCCGCGATCCGCAGTGGCCACGACCGCAGAGGGCGGAAACAGGAATCGTTTCCAGGAATGCGGCCCCACGACATAGCCGAAGTAGGCGTCGTCGTCTCGTTTTTCGAGCCGATATTTTCCCGCTTCCTGACGATCGGTCCAACCGCGGGGTAATTCATCGGCTGATTCGATCTCGTCGTAGATGATCGCCCCTTGATCGATGGTAGGACCGATCGTTCGAAAGCCATCCGCCCGCAATGTCGCGATCAGCGTCGACAATTGATCGGTCGGCAAGAATTCCGTCCGGCGAACTTCGGTCCCACAATCCATCGCCAATTTCGTTTCCCTCCCGTGCGAAGGTATGCTGTTTATGTTGCCGAGCCGCTACGACGGTTGTGTCTCGGAAAAAAGATCGAGCATTTGCAGACGGGCAGCCAGCACCCGCCGCCACAACGCAACCGCCATGCAAGGCATCACGACGTATCCAATGTCACGATCAGCGTCGCAAAGCCCCCGCAGTTTTCGACCGGGAATCGCCACAAGTACGCTGTCCGATTGCGTTGTTCCGGTGGCCGTCATTTGTTGATCACCCCAGAGCGCCGACCAGGCGAGGATCTCACCCGCCCCGACGGTGAGAATTCGAATTGGCCCGCGCCGCGGAACAAGCATGTCGAGCGCCACGCTGCCGCTGATGACCACCGACAAGGTTTCGCAGATTCGCCCTTCAGTAAACAACACCGCTCCCGCGTCCCTTTGCTGCACTTGGGCGATGTCAGCAACTTTTGCGAGATCCTCATCGCTTAGCTGAGAGAGAAACCCCACGCCGCGAAGCAACTCGAACGTATTCTTCAGCTGCGTACCCATCTTCGTTCCCGTCTAACCCGGCCGACGCGGTTTGGCGTCGGATGCTATCAACCGTCGATGGTAACAATCGTGACGCGGCCGATTCTACAACAATTCTCATTCCTGGCGCAGCTTGCGTAAGGGCGACGTTGTGCCGCACTTGTGGGGCTTTCCGATCTAGAGCGATTTTGCGAGAAAGCGCAAATTGACGACCTTTCGGAGATCCGGATGAAGCCGTTGCTCGTCGCGAGAGTTTATTGCGTCTTGGTAATATTTGTCCATGGCCTTCAACACATCGCGTCGGCTGACGATGCCCACAAGTTTTTCATCTTCGACCACCGGCAGATGGCGGTAGCTATGGGTGGAGAAGATCGATGCCAGCGTGAATAACTCGGTATCGGGCGAAACGCACACCGGATGCATCCGCATGATGGTCCGCGCGGTTTGCGGCGGAGAGGGACAACCGTAGAACGCTTCATTCGACAAAAACTCCAAGCAATCACGCTCCGAAATGAATCCGATAAGCGTCCGTCTGTTTTTGTTTTCCTCGCCGACCGGCGCGTTGGAGATTTCGTGCTTCAACAAGAATTGAACGACGTCACTCAGCTCCATGTCGGGTGTAACGACGCGGACATGCCGCGTCATGTAGTCGGCGGCACAGGGTGCGACTTTTTCTTGAGACATCGGGATGAACCTTTTTGCAATTGAGTCAAAAGGAACGCATCAAACGGCTGTGGGCTTGCGTAGACCACCAATTTTCACGGCTTGAGACCCGCGCACGAAAAAAGCCCCCGAAGCGCTGCGCTGGTGGCCTACTTGACCGATGGCCGCCGTTCTTCAACGGCCGACAAAATAGTACGCGGAATTGATGACGGTGTCAAACCGCAGACACCGAATGGGGGAACGCGATCTCCCCGAGGTCGAAGCCCAATCGGCGCTGCACTCGATCCCTCCCGGCTCGATCTTTGCGGCTCCGTCAACTCACGAGTCCATCGTCAGCACGACGCGGAAGCGGGCTTTGCCGCTGGCCATGCGGTCGTACGCTTCGGCGGCCTGATCGAGCGGATAGAACTCGTTCATCGAATGCACACCGGAGTTCGCGCTGAACGCCAGCGTGTCCTGGGCGTCGATGGATGTGCCGGAGTACCAACCTTCGACGGCGCGGCGGCCCATGATCAACAGCAGCGGCGGAGCTTCGATGGCAGTGTCCCCCGCGCCGAGGACCAGTAGCCGTCCGTGAGGGGCCAGCCCGCCGAGAGTGGCGGACATGGCGGGGCCATGCGTCGCCGTGGCAATAATAACCTTGGCGCCCCCCAGTTTTGCCAATTCGTTTGCGGGATCGGCCGCGTTGCTGTCGATGTAATGCGCGGCGCCCAGTTGCCGGGCGAGTTCTTCCTTATCCTCTCCGCGGGCAATCGCCACGGTACGGAAGCCCATTTTCGCGGCATACTGCACGCCAAGGTGCCCCAATCCGCCGATGCCTAGGATGGCGACGAGGTCGCCCGCTGTCGCGCCGCTGTTGCGGAGGGCGTTGAACGTGGTCAGCCCGGCACACATCAACGGCGCCGATTCGACAGCAGACAAATCCTCCGGAAGTAGAGCGAGCGCACTGGTCGGCGCAATCATGTAGTCCGCGTACCCGCCGTCGAACGATACGCCGGTGATCTGGATGCCCGTTTCGCAGGCAAAGTAGTTATTGCGGCGGCACGAGTCGCAATAACCACAATGCCAGGCGTGCCAACCCACACCGATCCGCTGGCCGACCGTCCACCGCGTAGGAACGTCCGGGCCGACGGCGTCGATTACACCGATGACTTCGTGTCCGGGCACCCTTGGAAATTCGAGCCCGGGCCAAAGGCCCTCCTTCGTCAATCCGTCGCTGTTACAAATCCCGCAGGCGTGCACTTTAATTCGCACCTGATCAGGGCCAGGAGTGGGAATCGGACGTTCGACCAGTTCGAGAGGGCCTCCGGGACGGGAAACTTGTGCGGCGCGCATCGTGGACATCGTTGGACTCCTGATTCGTGACCCGGTTTGCGGTGATGATACAGTGGGAAGGAACAACCAGACGGAGCAATAATTGTACCGATTTTGATCGAAGAATTTGCCACTGGAAAAAGGTCGCTGGAACGCTTCGGGTGCGGTCGCGAATCGGGGAGCAGTTCACCATATCACGGCCGCGATAAGCCCGGGGGATGGGGAGAATCACAAAAGCTGAAAACGGCCGAGCGGTTCAATCGTTCGCCAGCGGATCGGCGAAATCAATCCTCGGCGCAGGAAGATTCTTGGCCAAGCGGGAAGATGGCCAACTACCTGTCCAGGAACAGTTGACTCCGAAAGTACGGGTTGTTGCCGCGACCTTTATGTTTTGTTGAGTGGGAATCTTTACCCCTCTCAATCGCGGCGGGCGGGGAACGTGGTTAAGATGGCCCTTCCAAGTAAAACGTCATCGCGTTCATACGAAAAAGGCGCCTCGTTATGTTCGGCCAGTTCGCCCGTTGTCTGACCGTTGCGATATCCCTTCTGGGTGTTTCGACGCTCTTCGCCGCCGACCAACTTCAACCCTATGAGAAGAATCCCCGGTACTGGCAATACAAAGGCCGGCCCGTGCTGCTGCTCGGGGGGAGCAAGACGGACCATCTCTTCTTAGCGGAGGGACTCAAACAGCACCTCGATGAAATCGCCGCGGCGGGCGGGAATTACGTCCGCAATACGATGAGTCAGCGGGAAGGGGCCGACCTGAAACCGCACAGACAGCTCGAAAGCGGAAAGTTCGACCTGAATCAGTGGAACGACGACTATTGGCAGCGGTTCGCGGATTGCCTGCGATGGTGCCATGAGCGTGACATCATCATCCAGATCGAAGTGTGGGACCGCTTTGACTTCTCCCGCGAGCATTGGCAGACCAGCCCTTGGCGACCGCAGAACAATGTCAATTATACCGGCCAGGAAACCGGGTTGGCAGCGCGGTATCAGCCTCACCCGGGGCGTGATCGGCAGCCCTTTTTCCACACCATCCCCGGCATGAAAGGCTACGACGGAGCGAAATCCGATTTGATTCGCGAACACCAAGCGCGGTTTGTTGAGAAGATGCTCAGTGAAAGCCTCAAATATCCAAACGTGTTGTACTGCATGGACAACGAGACTTCCACCGATCCCCGCTGGGGGCAATATTGGATGACGTTCATCCGTGATCGCGCCCGAGACCAAGACGTCTCGGTCTATTGCACGGACATGTTTGACGACGTTTGGAACCCCAAGCGGTCCGGCAAATTGCGGCTGGCGTTTGACGAGCCGCAGATGTATCCGTTCCTCGACGTCTCACAAGTCAACAGCCGTACGTTCAATGAAGACCACTGGAACAATATGATCTGGATTGCACAGCAGCGCGAGGCAGATCTCCGGCCGTTGAACCACGTCAAGATTTATTCCGACGGCAACTACAATTTTGGCACGGGAACACCGGTGGACGGCGTCGAGCGGTTTTGGCGGAACTTGATCGCCGGCTCGGCCGCGGTCCGGTTTCATCGACCCGATGCGGGCATCGGTTTGAACAACATCGCCAAAGCCTGCATTGGCGCGGCGCGGAAAGCGGAGTCTCGCATCCCGCTGTGGGACCTTAAACCAGCAATGCATCTATTAGGCGACCGCGCGGCGGACGAGGCCTATCTCGCCGCGCAACCGGGAGAACAATACCTGCTGTATTTTACCGACGGCGGCGCAGTCACCCTCGACTTGTCCTTACACCCACAAATGTTCGATCTGCGGTGGATCAACATCGCCGCCGGCGACTGGGGACCGATGACGATGCTGACCGGCGGCAGCAGGGTGAATATTTCCGCGCCCGGCCAAGGCGGATGGGTGGCGACGCTGACTCGTCAGTAGGTCGTGGCCTTTCCGCGAGTTGCTGCTGGGAGGGTGGTCGACCGGCGCTAACTCCGGGCGTTGAATGACACCCGTTGGTGTTTTCTTATGGCAGCGGCGTACGCCGCAAACTTACCGCAATAGACGCTTGCGAACGTCGATTTGGGCGCCATTAAGTCGATGCCCCGCCCGACGGCGGCTGGAGTTTGGCGAATTCCGCGCGCAGCGTCTCGACGCGTTGGCGATTGACCCCCAGGTCGGAGCGGCCCACGCGTGAGGCGGAGCGGATGTGGATCAGCTTCTGGTCGGCATCGATCACGATTTCCACGTCATCCACGAATCGAACGATCAGCGATCGAGACTCCGCATGTATGTAGTCGCCGTCGTCGCGCACGATAGTCGTTCGCGGCAGTTTATCAAGCGCCGCGCGAATCTGCCGACGGGCGTCGGCGGCCGTGCCCTCAAAGGGAATTGGTCGAACGGCATGCGGAGGTGCATCGGATTGGGAGTTCACGCAATTCGGCGTGCCGGGGCAGCGCCGGAGTTTCCCGTCGGTCACGCCCAAGTCATCGGGCCGCTTGGAGAAAATGCTAAGCACTGCGAGCGAACCAATCGCTAATGAGACAATGGCCACAATAATAATCACAGCGGCTCGCACTCGTCGGCGTTTGCTCATCCGTGATGACCATCACACTCGAGGTTTGGAATATTTCGTTAAATTGAGATCCGGCAGCAGAGCGCTTCTCGAACGCAATCGGCATTACGTCATCGGCTCACGTGACGCCGTAACGTAGACGGGCCGCGCGGCGCGGTTGTATTATTGGCATCGTCGGTCATTATGACAACGACGGCACTGTCCGGTTTTCCTCCGGCGTTCGCGGCGAACTTACCTCTATTGACGAACAAACACCAGCTCGGGGAGCCCCCTGATGTGTGACCAAGATCATTTTGAAAAGGACCTCAAGAAATACTCCCGCCGCGACTTCGGTGCCATGGCGGCGGCGGCGGTGGGTGCGGCGATGCTGCCGCGCGTGGCAAACGCGGCTGAGGTGGGCGAGCGCGACGTGCTCATTGAAACGCCTGACGGCGATTGCGATGCGTACTTCGTCGCTCCCAAGAACGGCGCACACGCAGCGGTACTCGTCTGGCCGGACATTTTTGGGTTGCGACCTGCATTCCGCCAGATGGGCAAACGCCTTGCCGAATCGGGCTACAGCGTATTGGTGGTGAATCCGTTCTATCGCACGCAAAAAGCGCCCACAGCCGCCAACGGGGCGAATACGCCGATTCCCGATGTGTTGCCGTTGGCACGGTCATTAAGTGCCACGACACAAACGACTGATGCCAAGGCGTTTGTGGCTTGGCTCGACGAGCAGCCGCAAGTCGACAAGTCCAAGAAGGTCGGAACGACCGGCTACTGCATGGGTGGCCCGATGGCGATGCGCACGGCGGCGGCGGAGCCCAATCGCGTCGCAGCAG
>CALFYU010000240.1 GCA_937952455.1 uncultured Planctomycetaceae bacterium | reverse complement strand
TGCTGAACTCCAACGAGTTCATTTATTTGAACTGAGCACTTCCATGAATCCTGCAACACTGTTTGATCGCCGCAGTTTCCTCGGCAATGTCTATACGGCGCTGGCGGGTATCGGTCTGAGTCACCTCGCCGGGCGAGAACTCTTCGCGGATAAACCGGACTGGCAGGCAGGCCAGGGAAAGACACATTTCCCCGCCAAAGCCCGCCGGGTATTGCAAATCTTCTGCCCCGGGGCCGCGTCGCATATGGATTTGTGGGAACACAAGCCGGCGCTGGAAAAGATGCACGGCCAACCGCTACCCGGCGAGGAAAACCTGGTCAGTTTTCAGGGTAAAAACGGCGCGCTGATGAAAAGCCCTTGGGCGTTCGCTCCGGCCGGCGAGACGGGCAAAATGTTCACCAGCCTGCTGCCCCACATGAGCCGGCACGTGGATGACATCGCGTTCATTCACTCGATGACCTCCAAAACCAATACGCACGGCCCCGGCTGCGTGTTTATGAATACCGGCCACGCCACCGAGGGTTTTCCCAGCACTGGGGCCTGGATGAGTTATGCCCTGGGCAGCGCCAACGACAACCTGCCGACTTACGTCGCCATCCCCGACATTCGCGGCGAACCCCCCAACGGCAAGGCAAATTGGAGCAACGGGTTTCTACCGGCACGACATCAGGCAATCATGATGAGCGCGCAACAGCCGATTCGAAATCTCGCCCGGCCGGAAGTGGTTTCAGCCGACGAAGAACGGGCATCGCGCAAGCTGTTGGAGAAGCTCAATAAGAAACACGCGGACGCCAATCCCGGACAATCTGATTTGCAGGCGCGGATTTCCGCCTACGAATTGGCAGCGCGGATGCAATTGTCGGCGCCGGAGGTCTCGAACCTCGCGTCGGAATCCACAGCTACCCACAAAATGTACGGCACAGACGATCCGAACACGCTCAAAGCGGCCTACGCCCGCAACTGTTTGCTCGCGCGGCGGCTGCTCGAGCGGGATGTGAGGTACGTCAATTTGTACTGCGCGTCGAGGGCCTCGGGCGTGGACGGACTGCTGAACTGGGACGCGCACAAGACGCTCAAGCCGGATTACGAACGCCACTGCCCGGTCTTTGATCAGCCCACGGCGGCGCTGCTCAGCGATCTCAAACAATCCGGTCTGCTGGACGATACGCTGGTGTTGTGGACGACCGAATTCGGGCGCATGCCTACACACCAAGAGGGGACAACCGGCCGCGACCATAATCCCGACGGGTTTACATGTTGGATGATGGGCGCCGGCGTCAAGGGGGGCACGAGTTACGGCGCTACCGACGAATTCGGACGCCGCGCCGCCGAGAATGTCACGACCGTGTGGGACTTTTACGCGACTGTGCTGCACCTGCTCGGCTACGACCACACCAAACTGACGTGGTACTACAACGGCCTCGACCGCCGTCTGACGGATGTCCACGGAAACGTGATCGAGCCGCTGCTGGCGTAACGAAACAACGAGCAAAGCAGGTGGCGCGCGGAGAGTCTAGCTGCGCACTGCTGGGATAGCCAGCAGTGGCAGGCGCCAGACTCATTGCGGACGAATTAAATCGTTTGTGCGGCTCGCTTGAAACGCTTCTTCGGTTTGCGACGGGGTTGCCGTTTTGGTTTCGCCGCGCCATTCTCCCCCGCCGCTTCAGATTTTCTTGATGGGCGTGACACCCTGGGACCGCCCCCCTTGGCACCCGAATGCTTCGCAGCGGATCGCTGGAAGTTCGATCGTTTCGACCCGGGATTCCGCCGGCGGTTTGACGTGCCGACTGATTTCTCTTCAGCGGGCTCGGGCTGCGATTGTTCGAGATCGACCGGCACCTTTTGTCCGATCAGTTTCTCAATCGCCCGCAATTCGCGGCGCTCATCCGCACAGCAAAACGACAACGCAGTGCCCTGGGCACCCGCACGCCCTGTACGGCCAATGCGGTGCAAGTAGTTTTCCGGTTCAATCGGCAGGTCAAAGTTGACGACGTGTGAAATGCCGTCGATATCAATTCCTCGCGCTGCCACGTCGGTCGCTACGAGGACCTGTACATGTTGGCGACGGAACGATTCCAGCGCCCGCTGCCGTGCATTTTGGGACTTGTCGCCATGGATCGCGGTGGCGCGGACTCCGTCCCTGAGCAGTTGCTTTTCCAGCACATTGGCGGTCCGTTTCGTCTTGGTAAACACCACGGCCCGCTCGATGCCGTCGCCGGTAAGAATTCGTTTCAGCAGGGCCTTCTTCGCGCCGCGATCGACATACAACAGGCGTTGATCGATCTTAGCCACGCTCTTGGTTTCGGGTGTGACATTGACGCTGACGGGGTCGCGAAGCAAACTTTGCGACAGCGCTACGATGTTTGGGGGCAGGGTTGCCGAAAAGAACAGCGACTGACGTTGCTGGGGCAAATGACTGATAATCCGCTTGAGGTCCGGCAAAAACCCCATATCGAGCATGCGATCCGCTTCGTCCAAGACGAACATTTCCAACAGGTCCAATTTGATGTGCCCTTGGTTCATCAAATCGAGCAGCCGTCCGGGTGTCGCCACCAGAATGTGCGCTCCTCGATTCATGGCCCGCACTTGCTTGCCCTGATTCACGCCGCCGTAAACCAAAGCCTGCCGCAATTTCAAATGCCGTCCGTAGGTCGCAAAACTGTCGCCAATTTGTATGGCCAGTTCCCGTGTGGGTGCGAGTACCAGGACGAACGGACGCTTGGGCGTCGACTTGCGGTTCTCCCGCCCCAAACGATCAAGAATCGGCACGGCAAAGGCCGCCGTCTTTCCCGTCCCGGTTTGCGCACAGCCCAACACATCCCGTCCCTGCAATGTCGCAGGAATGGTCTGTGCCTGAATGGGCGTGGGAGTTTCGTATTTTTCTTCGGCCAACGCACGTTGCAGCGGCTCAATCAACTCAATTTCCTGAAATGTCTTCAAAGGTTTTCCCTAATCTGTGATATTGTTCTAGCCCGGTCGTCGCGAGGCGGATTCTCACCGTCGTTTCCGACGTTTTCTGGCAATCGCGCCCGCCGGCTGGAGTGGTTCCGCGGCCAAGACACGATTTGACAGTGGGCTGACTGGCGCTGCCGGCGATCAACCAGGGTCTGGTTTGTCATTTCGCTCGTCAGCCGAAGCGCACTCATATACGTGGTGCGCGGGAATCGGTAGCCATGTTTGCCGATTCCACAATTGTTTGCCCAAGTGCAGCAAGTCGTACTAACTCCACCAAACACATCGAATTTGCGCCGGCGGAAACTCTGGACAAACGAATTTAGTCCCGCCGCGGCCTCTATTCGGCCGCCAGCCCAGGATGAAGCCTGGCCTGACGCACTTTGTCGCGAGCGATTTGTGGATGGTGATGTTGGACTTACGGTTTCGGTGCGTCCGCAAAAGACGCAGGCGGCTTTCCTAAGCGGTCAACACAACCGCAGGACAGCAGCAGAATCGTGCGGTGCGCGTGCCGCAAGATCTTTTTTCAGCGGGTCTGCAGTCGCCTCCAGCTCTGCCAGAAATCCCCGCTCGACCGGCCCAGCGCGCCACATTTTCATGAGGCAACGGTGCTCGCATATGCCCGGTCAGCCTGCTTCGAATTTCCGATGATCCGAAGTGTTGCGCTACTATATCCTGAGAAACTGGGTAGGCCAACCTACATTCTGCTGAACTTCGCAACTTACTCTTCGAGTCCGGGCGGCAAAAGCTGTGCGACACGTACCAAAGGTATGATGAACTACTGCCGCTAACCGGCAAAAGCTCCTAAAAATCGCGAAACGGCCTCCGCGGTTCGGCCTCCACCATCTCCGATTTCCACCGGGCAAATCGCCCCTGCAGTTTTCTCAACATCTCGGGATTCTCCGACGACAGGTCGTGCCTTTCTCCGATGTCGCTTGTCAGATCGAACAGTCCGCTGCCGCGTGCCGATTCCACCCACTTATAGTGCCCGACCCGCGCCGCCCGGTCGCCGCGGCGCTCCCAAAACATCTCCGTCCGCTTCGATTTCTGTTCACCCGTTAGGACCGGAAGCATGTCAAAGCCGTCGTAGACGACGTCCGCCGGCAAGTCGGCCCCCGCCAGGTGCGCAAACATCGGAAATAATTCCAGCGACGTGAGAAACTCACTGCAGACGCTCCCCGCTGGAATCCGTCCCGGAAACCGCGCAATGAACGGCACGCGAACGCCCCCTTCGAACATGAGACCTTTGCGGCCCCGCAGCGGCGCGTTATCCGCATCCCCACTCCCGCCGTTGTCGGAAAAGAAGACCACCAGCGTGTTGTCGGCTAGACTCAGTTCATCCAGCAACGCGAGCAATTCACCGATGGCTTCGTCCATACAGGTCACCGACGCGAGGTACTCCAATCGCCGTTTCTGTTTGCTCGGCACGAGCGCCGGTTTGCCGTATCGCTTGCCCTTGACCAGATCGTCCTTGAGATGCGGATACATCTGCTTGTACCGCTCGGGTGCCTGCGCCGCTCCGCGAATTTTGGGATCGAGATTCGACGCCCCGTGCGGCGCGTTGAACGGCAAATACAGAAAAAACGGCCGGTCTCGATTCTCCTTGATGAACTTGGCCGCTTCACGCTCAAAGAGGTTTGTGCAGTAGGTTCCCTGGTCCTCAGTCGTCGGCTGATTATCGCGGAACATCGAAGGGACGCCGTACCGTTCGTGCGTAAAGTAGTCGATGCCCGTGTTAGCGAATCCGTAGTACCGGTCGAAGCCATTTTGCAGCGGGAGAAACCGCCGCAACTGTCCACCGTCCCATTTCCCGAAGACAGCCGTCGCATAGCCGGCCTGCTGGAGTATTTCAGAAATCATGATCTCCCGCACGTCCATTCCCAAGACGCGCTCGGGGGTCACGGCATATTCTTCCGGAGTGAACGTCTTGCCGTAGTCGGCGACGTCGTTACGGATCATGTCGTACAGGCCGTTGCGCTGCGGATACCGGCCGGTGAGGATGCTCCCTCGCGAAGGCGTACAGGCGGGCCACGTCACATAAAAGTCCGTACACCGCACCCCCTGCTCCGCCAGACGGTCCAAGTGCGGCGTCTTGATTTCGTCGCTGCCGAAGCATCCGAGATCGCGATAGCCCTGATCGTCGCTGACGATCAACACAATATTCGGCGGCCGATCGGCTGCGACGAGCGGCGCCGTACCACAAACGGCCGCTGCGGCTAAGAAAAAAAACAACGAAAAAATGCGACGAACCTTCCGCATGCGCAAACCACTCCTCCCAGCGCGGCGCCGCCGCCACTAAGATTCTGAAAATAACTAGCCACAGAGCTCACCTAGGTCACAGAGAACAATGCTGTCGCGCCGACCGAAAGGACTCACCACCACGTTGATGCACCTTGACTAAAGTACTCTGTGACCTCGGTGGCCTCTGTGGCAAAACCTTGTCCGTCATGATGCGTCGATTATTGATTGCGCGCAAACATGTTCGCAGCAGACATCGCGTCTCGGCGACACAAGTACAGATGATTGACCGGTTGCTTCCCGGTTCAGAACGATCACGGTCCGAGCAACTTGTCCATCAGGAATTCTTGCGGATTGGTATATTTGTCGGATTCCGACACGCCTTTGATCAGCAGATGGCATTCGTGTTTCTGCGCATCCGCCTTTTCCTTCATCTTCACGCCGTAGACCGGATGGTGAATGCCGTGTCCGGCATTTTCTGACGGGAGTTTCATGTTGTTTCCGTACGTCATCAGCAGCGGCGGGTCGTCGCCGTCGAGGTGGTTGTAGGGGGAGAATTCCTTGTAGAGCGCTTCGTGCTTGTCATAGTTCTCAAGCGCCCCTTCGATCGTCGGCTCGCCGAGTTTCTCGACCAGCTTTTCGTACTCGTCGCGGA
>CALFYU010000239.1 GCA_937952455.1 uncultured Planctomycetaceae bacterium | reverse complement strand
TTCATCGGCACTCTCTGCGTCTTGGCGTCTTTGCGCGAGATCCTTCATCCACCAAAAAAACAACGGCACCGGACTGCTGTCGACGGTGCTGCTTTGCTGGGATACCTCAGGCCATCCCCTGCCCCAAATACTACCCCGTACGGGATTTGAACCCGTGTCACCGGACTGAGAACCCGGTATCCTAGGCCACTAGACGAACGGGGCCGAAGCGTTCATTATTAGCCGATCGCCTACAACATGTCAAACAGCGCCGCCGCCTTTCAAACGCCGCGCGGCGGCCGGGCCGAATGCGGGGACAACTTTGCCGGAATTGCCGTTTTTGACCGCCGAAATTCCGGGAATCGGCGGTACGCTCAAACAACATCCCGAAGACTTTATCGTCGAGGAAATCCCCGTTTACCGACCGAGCGGGGTGGGCGAACATCTGTTTTTGTGGATCGAAAAACGGGGCGTGGCTGCGCCGGAACTGCTGCGACATATCGCCCGCACGCTGGGGATTTCCAGTGGCGACATCGGCGTCGCCGGCATGAAAGACAAGCAAGCCGTTACGCGGCAATACGTCTCCGTCCCGGCCCGCGCCGCTGACAAACTCGCCGAAATCGACACCGAAGCGATTCGCGTCCTGCAGGCCTCACAGCACGGCAACAAACTTCGCACCGGCCAACTCCGCGGCAACCGGTTCATGATTCTCATACGCGACGTCGACGACGATGCCCTCGCGCGGGCGGAAAAAATCGCGGCGCGGGTCTTCCGATTGGGTTTTCCCAATTATTTCGGCGAGCAGCGTTTCGGCCGTGCGGGCGAAACATCGCAACTCGGCTTCGCGCTATTGCGCGGCGAGAAACGTCCCGGCGACATTCCCTACAAAAAGCGCAAATTCCTGCTGAAACTCGCGCTGTCAGCAGCCCAAGCGGAGCTGTTCAACGCCGCTCTCGCCCAGCGGATGGCCGATGGCTTGCTGGACCGTGTGTTGCCGGGCGACGTGATGCAGGTCGTCGAATCGCGCGGCCCCTTTATTGCCGAAGATGTTTCCGTCGAACAACAGCGGCTCAATGTCGGCGAAACGGCGATCACCGGCCCGATGTTCGGCCCGAAAATGAAACGCCCCACCGACGACGTACTGGCCCGAGAGCAGCAACTGCTGGCCGACTATCACCTGGATGCATCGGCGTTCACCCGATTCCCCAAACTGACCACCGGCACCCGCCGCCCCTATCTGATCCGCCCGGAAGGCTTAACGATCGAACCAGCCGACGAAGGTCTCCGCTTCGGTTTCACCCTCCCGGCCGGCGTCTACGCGACGACGCTCCTGCGCGAGTTCAAAAAAACGGACCTGCAAACCGACGACTAACACAAGGGTGGCCGCGATTGCGCCAGCAATCGGGGCGGGCGCAGCCCGCAAGAAGCTGCAATTTCAACGCTCAGCTACCATGCAGGCCGCTGCGGCACGCAACGTTTCCGAAGCGGCTTCTTGTGCCTGCGGCACACCGATTGCTTCGCAATCGCTGCCACCCGAGAATTTCCACGTTTCCCCCAGCCCCCAGCTCCGCCGGGGGGTCAAACGTTCACTGGGCCGAATATCCCCCGTCGACCATCAAATGCGCCCCCGTGCAATACGACGCATCATCGGAGGCGAAGAACAGAATCGCCGCCGCGACTTCACTCGGATCGGCGATGCGTTTGAGGAAACAAGAGCCCCCCCAGTCCGGATCGGCGTCCGCAGCTGCGCGATCCATCCCCGCTTCGGAAGTCAACCGCTCCACGATCTGCGTCCAAATTGTCCCCGGGCAAACGGCATTCACGCGGATGCCGTCATCAGCCAAATCGAGCGCCATGCAGCGGGTCATTGTGGCAATCGCCGCTTTGGTGGCGTTGTAGGTCACAAAATTTGGCTGCCCCAAGAAGCTGGAGATCGAACCGAGATTGATGATCGACCCGCCACCGGTCTTTCGCATTTCCTCCACCGCATACTTGGAAACCAGCGAGGTGCCGATCACGTTCGTATCGAGCGACTGATGCCATTGCTCGACCGTCGCTTCGATGCCGTGTAAGACAAACACGGCGGCATTGTTCACCAGTATGTCGATCCGCCCAAACGTAGCGACCGTCTCGGCGACCATGCGTTTGATCGACTCTTCGTCGGCCACGTCGGTCAGCACGAAACGGCACGATCCGCCGGCGGCCGTGATTTCCTCAGCGGTTTCGTCGCCCAGTTCGGCATTGATCTCGGCAATGACGACGTTCGCCCCTTCCGCTGCAAAACGTTCGCAGGTCGCCTTGCCGATGCCGCCACCGCCCCCAGTCACGATTGCCGTCTTTCCGTCCAGTCGTCCCATGCTGAGTTTCCTTGTGTAAGTAAGCCGTGCGCGACGGCAAAGCCGTCGGTTTGGGAATTTAGAGTTCGTCCAATAGGGGGGCGACGCGACTTCGCAGTTCGTCGGCGGTGATGCCCGTGATGCGGAATCTCTTTTGGGGAGACGTCGGTCCCGCCGCCAACTCGATCTGCGATTTCTTCAGCCCCAGCGCCGCCGCCAACACCTTGGCGATGGCTTCATTGGCCTTTCCTTTCTCCGGCGCCTGCGTGACGGCCACCTTGAGCCGCCCGTCGTGCACTCCGGTGACCCCGTTCTTCCGCGCCCCGGCCTGCGCCCGCACGGCCAGCAATACGCCGTCGTCGGTCGATTCGATGTCCATCATGTGGAGTATCGTAACAAAGCGCCGGCGGCGATGCGCGGATCCAGAGCCGCCAGACTCAAAAAACCGTGACAGTCCCGCACGCAGCGGGTTAGAATTCAAGCCGGCAGACGAAGGCGCTTCCATCATGAACGATTCCCAAACACATCTCGACTTCAAGACCAACAAACCACGCGAGCCGCGGTGGTTGTTTCTGACGATCACAGAATGGGCCGTGGTTGCCGTCGTGCTCGTGGTTGTGACGGCGATGCTGGCAGGGACGCCGGCGTGGCACCGCCATCGGCATACGTGCGTCATCTGTCGGATGGAACGAACCGACCTCACGTCCCCGCTGGGACAAACCACCAGCACCTTTCGAGAAACCTCCTGTTCGAAGTGGTACCCTGCGCACGTGGAGGCAACGCACGATCACCTTTGGGCAGCGAATCCCACAATGCAATCCGTCAATGCCTATGGCGAAGTGGGAGGGGCCGGCGACAACGAACAACGGCCCGGTCGCGCGATCTGGCGTCTGACCCCCGAGGAGCAAGTAGAAATCTACGAACACTTTTCACAGCCGCTTCAGGCAAAGCGCTTGTTCATTTCGCTTTTGTCACTGAAGGTCATGCATGGGCGGGGTGACATGGCAATCCTCGGCGAATTGCGGGCATGGCGCGATGCGGGATTTGACGGGGATTGGGATCCGAATGAAGAGATAAGTAGTTCCAAGAATTGAAGTTATGGCGGACACGCCCCGGGCGTCCATCGACAACTTTTCACCGACTAAGCCATCCGTATCGCCCGCCGCAGTTCACATCCCCACACCCGCCGTTTATAATAATTGCTATGATCGCCGGGCTGCGGCCCACAGCATCCCTGCCGAAAAAATCACTCCCCACGTGCCTCCCTCCGCTGCTTGATCGGCCGCAAAACGTCGCGTGATACGCATAGTTAGACGCTTTCACTGTTTCGGAATTGGATTCGACGATGCACAAACTCCCCCGGGCTGGATTTTGGGTTGTTCTCGTGGCTTGGAGCGGTCTGACGGGCGGCGCCCCATTGTCCGCGGCCGAACCCGAAGTCGACTTCAATCGCGACGTCCGCTCGGTGTTCTCCAATATCTGCTTCGAATGTCACGGCCCCGACGTCAACCAGCGGCAGACCGATTGGCGGCTGGATACCGAAGAAGGCGCCTTTGCCGAACTCGATTCGGGCGGGTTTGCCATTGTCCCTGGCAAGAGCGCTGAAAGCCGTTTGTATCAGCGCATCTCGTCGAAAGACCCCGACGAACAGATGCCGCCGGCGGACTTTCAAAAACAACTCAAGCCCGAACAGATCGAAGCCATTAAGAAGTGGATCGATCAGGGCGCCGAGTGGCGGGGACATTGGGCATTCGATGCTCCCCAGCAACCGGCCGTGCCGAAAGTCGATCATCCCGAAGCGGTCAAAAATCCGATCGACAACTTCATCATCTCGCGGCTGGAAACCGAAGGACTCACCCCCGCCCCCGAGGCGACAAAAGAGACGCTGATCCGCCGGGTGACGTTCGACTTGACCGGCTTGCCCCCCACGATTGCGGAAGTCGATGCGTTTCTCGCCGATGACTCTCCGAACGCCTACGAAAAGGTCGTCGACCGTCTGTTGGCCTCGCCGCGGTACGGCGAACACATGGCCCGCTTCTGGCTCGATGCCGCTCGTTACGGCGACACGCACGGCCTGCACCTCGACAACGAGCGTTCGCTGTGGCCTTATCGCGATTGGGTCATCGAGGCATTCAACGACAATATGCCGTTCGATCAATTCACCGTCGAGCAACTCGCCGGCGACCTGCTCCCCGAAGCGACCATGTCGCAGAAAGTCGCCACCGGCTTTAACCGCTGTAACGTGACGACCAGCGAAGGGGGTTCGATTCCCGAAGAATACCGCGTCCGTTATGCCGTCGACCGCGTGGAGACGCTGTCGACCGTGTGGATGGGACTCACAATGGGCTGCGCCGTCTGTCACGACCACAAATTCGATCCGTTCACCCAGAAGGAGTTTTACCAACTCTTCGCCTATTACAACAACGTCGACGAAAACCCGATGGACGGCAACGCGCTGCTCCCGCCGCCGATCATGAAGGTGCCCACACCCGAGCAGGCGGCCAAACAGGCCGAACTCGACACGGCGATCGCCGACCGGCAGAAATTCGTGGACGGCCCCCTTCCGGAAATCGATTCCGCCCAGGCCGCTTGGGAAG
>CALFYU010000238.1 GCA_937952455.1 uncultured Planctomycetaceae bacterium | reverse complement strand
GGCGTGTGCCGAGTTCGGCAGCCAAGGGCTCGAAGAACCGCTCAGAGAGGACAACATCGACGGATATGTCTGGCTCCGCGACCGGTCCCCGGTGGCCATCGCCTCCGGCGAAGGGGAATGCGGCCGGGAAGCTTTCCGCCCCTTGCTCGACCGCCGGGCGCTGGACGTCTATCAAGTCGACCTGTCCCGCAATGGGTTCACCGACGCGGCCTATATCAAATCCCGCGTGGAAGAAATCGGCGCGCGTCCCTGCAACCATTCCTACACCAGCCCGATCACCGTCGCCGCCAGCGTGCAGTGGCTGTGCACCTGCCGCGACGCGTTCTTATTCGAGGACTGCGTCGAGGACGTCCCCATGCGGCACGAATTGACGCACGAGCGCGTGCAAGCCGTCGACGGCCGGATTGAAGTCTCCGACCGGCCGGGATTGGGGGTGACGCTGAATGAAGAGTTTGTCGCGGCGCATTTGGTGGCGGAGTCGGCGTGAGACGAAATCACCTTTCAAATCCGATGGTATATGAGTAGATTCCAATCGCAGTGAGCACGAGATTATTCGTCCTGTCATACGTTGTTCGACGGTAGACCTATGGGCATAGATCTGCTTTACATCAACTACGAAATCGAGTCGACGTTTGAGATCGCCTTTTCCTCAGACGAGTTCATGGAATTGGCCGTCGACGGCGACATTACAGTCGGTGATCTGTATGCAGCAATCCTCAAAAAGAAATTGATTCGGGACAATGTACGGACTGATATTGGTCTCAACTTCCGGTTGTGGCAGTACCTACAAAACGTAATCCGACAGACGACCGACGTCGATTTGGATCGTGTGCAATTGCGGACGCCGCTCAAGGACATCTTTCCGCGCCAGCAACGGCGCGTTTTGTGGCAAACACTCCGCGAGCAATGCCACTTTGACGTCCCCGAGTTGGAGTACCCCTCCGCCCTCCGGACAATTGCGTTTGGTATCGCGGCCATATCGGCATTTTTTGAAGTGTTTCACATCATGCAGATTCCAGGCATTCAGTGGATTTGGCCGCTCGCAAGCGCCCTGGGAGTTTGGCTGTTGATCGAGACTTACACAAAATTCTTGACCATTTTCAGCTCTTGGCGAACTGCATTTCCCCGCGACATGCGAACCGTGAAGGACTTGTGTCGGTTCGTTCTCAATCACAATTGTGAAGCGCTTTGTCGCAAGGCGACGGACGAAAAAATCCCAGTGAGTCCGGAAGTTTGGCGGAAATTGGTCGGCGTCTTTGTGGACTCGTTAGGCGTAGATGAAGACGAAGTGACGTCTCGCGCTCGATTGATCGCCGATCTGGGTATGCAATAACAAGTCGGACGGGAGAATTGCCCGAAATTGCGGTGCTATCCCATCCGGTGCCCGCCCTGTCACGCGTTGATCAATTCCTCAATCTCCACCACTCGATGCTCGCGCGCGGCAATAAACGTCGCTTCCACCAGCGCCATCGTCTGCAGATTATCCTCGCCGGAGAGGCTGGGTTGCCTTCCGTGTTTGAGCGCCATCAGCAACTCCCCCATCGTGCCGCGGAAGGCGTCCGGGAACCAGACCTTGTCCCAGCGGGGGCAAATCCATTCGTCGGCGGCCATGGTGGTGTAGTCCAACGTGCTGGGGGCCCGCAGGGGATAATTGGGCCAGCCGATCGTCCCGCGGGCCAGACCCGCTGTCCCCTCTACGCGCCAATTGATGCCGATGTCAGCGGCGCTCCCTTCGCGGGCCGGACCGGTCCAGACGTCGTCCCAACCGCTGGCGCGGCATCCGTTGGCGAATTCGAGAATGTACAAGTTGATGCCGTCGGTGTGCGGAAATTTGGTCCGCGGATCGGGCCGCGTGCTGGCCATGACCCGCAGCGGATCGCCGAACCAATAGCGGAACGTGTCCAGGTGATGGATCGACATCACATACGTTGACAGGGACTTTAGTTGCTCGCTCCAGGGCATCCAATGCGGGATGGCCCGCATGTTGATCGTCCCCAGCACCGGCTCGCCCAACAGATCTCGGTTCAACAAGTCCTTGCAGGCCCGCACCGATTGGTCGTGCCGCATGTTTTGGTTGACGGCCAGAGTAATCCCCGCACCGGCGCAAAGCTGCACGGTGTTGCGGGCCTCGGCATAACTCATGGCCAGCGGTTTCTGCGCTAGGATACCCCGCACGTGTTTGCCGCGCTTCACGACGTCGGCAATGATGCCCGGCTGATGCTGCGGCGGCACGCCGATGTCGATAATACTGACATCAGAGTCGGCCAGCATGTCGCGATACGTGGGATAAACCCGACGGACGCCACGTTTCTCGGCGACTTCACGTGCTCGCTCTTCTCGGCGGGAACTGATTCCCACGACGCGAAAGCCGGCATCGCGGTAGGCCGGCAAATGGCAGTCGCTGATGATGAAACCCGCACCGATGACCCCGATGCCCCATTGGTCGAGATCGTCATCCAACTCGATTTCGTAATCCAGCGCGGGCTGCGTATCCATGGAGCGTCGATTCAGTTGTCTTGCCCTTTGCCGTCACCGGCGACCTTTGATTCCTCGAGCGGCGGGTTTTCCACCGGTTTCTGCGCCGGCGGATCGCTCTCGCCGAGTTCTTTTCTGAGCCAATCCTGCATCTGTTCGCTCAATCCGCCGGCAGGAGTTTCCGGCGGCGCCGCATTCACTGTCGACGACGCGGCGGACGGCTGTTCACTCGGCTCGGCCTGGGGGGGTGCCG
>CALFYU010000237.1 GCA_937952455.1 uncultured Planctomycetaceae bacterium | reverse complement strand
AGATCGCGACAAAGGGAATGAATAGACAGCCCAGGCACCACCACAGACTCTTCTCATAGGCAACGAGCAGCAACCAGAAACTCGCCACGCAGCCGCCGATTCCTCCGACGATAATCAACAACAACCCGAGTATTTCCATATCGAATTCCTCCGGGCGCTGGGACTCCCGGCATGAGTGAGGATGTCGTTAAAATTTGGGTGGACAGACCGCAAGCGTCCGGACAGCCGCGGGGATTCGGCGCGGTGGGAGCCGGCAAATACGGGGGTTCGCCAGGCAACGCCATTGTTAGGAGGGTTAGATTTTATTATAGGCCCGCAGCCGGCAAAAAGTACACGTTGCCGGCGGCGATCGGGTGAAAAAACGCGGATTTCCCCGGCCGATAGGGAGATTTTGAAGTACACTTCGGTGCCGCATTCAACGTTTTTCCGATGTGCCCAATCCCCGAAGGTAGCACGATGCTACGCGCAGCCATTTTCGCCTGCGGGATCTTTGTGTCCCTGTGTGGCGCGACCTTTTTGCTGGCCGATAAGATTGTCGTGTTTCCCAAGCGCGAGGCGGTGGCGCTGATGAATCTGGAAGCCCCTCCGAACGATCCGCTGGGAGCCATGCTCTACGGTGCGGTCGCCCCCCGCCGCGAATTCTCGCTCCCCGAATGGGCGGCGTATGCCACGGTTTCCGTCGGCGCCGTCGCGGCCGTTTTGGCACTGGGGAAACGATCGTAACGTTTTTTCCGACAGCACAAACTACGAGACGTGCGCCCCCTTGGTCTCGACGTAGACGGCATACAGCGATTGGCTAGCCGTCATGAACAGGCGGTTGCGCTTGGTGCCGCCGAAGCAGACGTTGGAGCAGATTTCCGGCAGCCGGATTTGCCCGATGCGTTCGCCGTCCGGGGCGAAGATGTGCACGCCGTCGTAGCCATCGCCGACCCAACCGGCGCTGGCCCAGACATTGCCGTCCTCGTCGGCACGGATTCCGTCGGCAAAGCCAGCTTTGCCGTCGAGTTCCATCGACGTGAACACCCGGCCATTGGCCAGCTTCTTTCCATCGACCACGTCCCAGACCTTGATCTCCTTCGGTGCCTCGGGATAGTGCGACGCTCCGGTATCGGCCACGTAGAGCAGCTTGTAATCGGGCGAGAAACAGAGGCCGTTGGGTTTGAAAATGTCGTCGGCGACCTTGTCAATCATTCCGGTTTTGGCGTCGATGCGATAGATGGCTTCCTTGAGATGCAGCGGCCCTTTGACTCCTTCGTAGTTCATCAGGCTGCCGTAGCCGGGGTCGGTGAACCAGATGGCGCCGTCGTCGGGATGCACGACGGCATCGTTGGGGGCATTGAACGGTTTGCCGTCATATTTGTCGGCGACAATTGTCATGCTGCCGTCGTGTTCGTAGCGCACGAGGCGGGGGTGCCAATGCTGGGAGGGAGTCTGCCGCCCCTGGTAATCGAAAGTGTTGCCGTTGCTGTTTCCGGCGGGATTGCGAAACACGCTGACGTGGCCGTCTTCTTCGAGCCAGCGATGTTGGACGTTATTGGGAATGTCACTCCACAACAAATACCGGCCCACTCCATTCCAAGCGGGGCCTTCGGCCCAGAGCGTGCCGCGATAGAGGCGTTGAATCGGCGCGTTGCCCAATTTGTACTTGGCAAACCGGGGATCGAGTACGACGACGTCGGGGTCGGGATACCGGACCGGTTCGGCGTCCGGTCCATAATCGCGGCCGTAGGCCAAATTGGCCGCCGCAGCCGCTGCGGCCGTGGCCAAGAAAGATCGGCGGCCCAGTTTTAGGTTGTCAGCATTGGCTTGCGGTTGGTTTTCAGCCGGCGACGGGATGGGTTCGGTCATCGTTGTCTCCTCGTGGTGTGAACAGACGCAGGACGCTTCTGCCGGCTGGTCCGACAGTGGCTTGGGGGCAAGCGGCTCGCACTGGCGGAGGAGCCGCCAGTGGCACGCTTTTTGAGATCTTCAATTCTAGAGGCGAATGTAGATGTTGTGTTTCTCCAGATGGCGGACGAACAGGTAGTTGATCGCCATGAAGACGAACGTGATAAACCAGCAGTACCACAATGTGGCATTATTGGGTGCCAGGTTCTCCATCGAGGGCACGACCACATGATGAATGGCATAGGCGGCCAGCGGGTGCATCCCGAACGTGCGGAAGACGCCGACGTGCAAGCCGGCAATGTCGGTCAGCAGGACAAACAAGGCGTAGATGGCGATTGCCACACCCGTGGCGAACAGAATGAACGAGACGCTCACCATCCGCTTGTACATCATCCAATAGTTCCACTGCCGTCCATATTCGTAGTGATGCACGCCCTGCAGGCTACGTCTGAGGTTCGTGAGTTCCTTCTTTTGTTCCTCGTCGAGGTCCGTTTTGGCCTCCATCTCCTCGAGTTGTTTGAGGCGGTCATTGACGGACTGTTGGTCGGGTTGGGGGGGCATCACGAACGGCGGTTCGGCGAGCAAGCCCGTCCAACCGCGCCCGGCGGCTTTGCTGAAATCGGGAATCATCGGTTCGGGGGAGTATTTTTCGGGGCGAGGTTCATCCAGCGGAATGTCGTAAAACCGCGTGCCGCACGAGAGCACATAGCCGATGATCATGAACACGGCGGCAAACAAGAAGATCTTGCCTCCGGCATTGCCGCGAGAGTTAGAGGCGAGAATGTCGTATACCAGCGTTCCAGCCAGCATCGCGACTGACCAGGAGATGATGCCGAAGAATCCGCCGTCCCAACTGCGGTTGTCACCGGTTTGCCACAGTTGCACCATCCAGTTGCTCTGGTCGCCGTGCACGAACGCCCAATTGAACAAAACCGATATCAACACGTGGGCCACCAACAGGCCGATCATCACCAGAAATCTCACCAGACTGCCACGGGCAATCACCGGCATCACGAAAATCTGACAGACGGCGATAATCGACAGCACTTCCCACAGGTTCGACTTAATCAATTGCATGACAAATTGAAACGTGTTATTGACCTCCTCGGTCTGCAACTGGCCGCTTTCGTCTTTGACTTGGATTTCTTCTTTCGCGAAGAAGTCATCCCAGCTTCTGAAGCTGCCGCCGAAACCATAAAGCATCAGCGACACCAAAATCAGCGCCAGCGATCGGCGGAAATAGGTGAAGTAAGTCTTCGCCGCACTATATTTCTGCAACCGCTTGAGCACGGTCAGCCGATAGGAGAAGCCGACAGCGAAAATAAACCCCGGCATGATCCAGTCGGCGAAGGTGACATAATTGTCGTTGTGTTTCCAGAAGGGACCGATGGCCGCCATGTGGTGCACAAAGTTCACAATGAACATGCTCAGGACGGTAAATCCGCGGAATTGATCCATTGAATCAACGCGGCCCAGCGACGGTTCAGAACTCATTTTATGGTGCCTTTTATCCGAAGTCTTATTTCAAATAGTGGTGAATATCGTAGATGATTTCACAGCAATCCGTTGTGGCGATTGCTATTGGGACATGATCGGCCGGCCGGGCGGAGGATCCCGCGGTCGACTCCACTCCCAATCGGTCGTGTATTGGATATTCAGGTAGGGCGTTTCCACCGATTCACCGCCGCGCTGTTTGGAAACTAGCAGCGCATCGAGAACTCCGCTAGTGACCAATGTGCGCTCGGCGGGCCAAGTCGGCACGCCCGTGTGGAACATTTTCTCGGCCCCCTCCAACAAGAGATTGAAGTGGGCAAACGGCCGCGCCTCTTGAGTCCAGAATAACGTCGATTGGATTTCGTCGCTCCCCTCTTCGCGCCAGGCAACCGACCAGCCCTGCAGGGCGGGGTTGAGCGTCAGGATGCTGGACCGCAAGCCGTCGCGATAGTCAACGACAAACAGCACCGGGTGGGGGACCAACTCGCGGATGTCCTGGTCAGGACGAATCGGGCGTGCCTTTTGGCGGGAGAGGCAGGCACGAAGCATCTGTGGATCATAAACCCCCCGCTCACCCGCCTCCCAAACCGCGTCCCCTTCCAGGCAATAGACCGACTTGATTCCGGTCTCGCCCCCTTGCCGGCGTTCGGCGAGGCATTGCACCATTTCCAGTGCATGAAACCCGTAGGCGTCGAGCGAACCGTAGGAGACGGCGACGATTTCGGACAGCTTCGCCCCCCGCTTCGTATTCGCGGGGGGAAACCGCCACAGACCCGGCAGCGAGGAACCGGCCATGTACGGGATCTTGAGCCGTTGTATGTCGTCGTAGATCTGTTTTGCGTCGGTCCAATTGTCGGCAATGTGTTTGTCGTGAAACACGGGGACGGCGCGACCGTTCGATTCAAAGACGTCGCGGATTTCGCCGAACAGCCGCTTCTTGGGATAGACGGTTTGACCGGTGTCTGACTTTGGATATTGGCCGTGCTCGGCGATGAACAGCACGCCGTCGACGTTGAGCTTCCCGGTCCCCAACGTCAGCGCGCCGGCGACAGTGTCGAAAATCGGGACACCGTGTTCCTTGGCCAATTTGCGGCTGGTGTCGTTGTCGGGAACCTGATCCGTGTACAGCGAGACCAACTCGAGTTTGGGAAACTCCCCGTTGCCGTCGAGCGTCTTGGTCAACATCAACTGGCTGACAATCACGTCGGCATGGGAGTTGTGCCGGTATTCGGTCACGACGGCGGCTATTCGCGGCAGTTTTTGCGGCGGTGGGTCGGCGGTGGCTTCCTCCGCACGAAGCGGGGTCGGGGAATGCCAGCAGACCCCCAGCACGAGTACCCAGACGAAGGGGGCGGGCAATGATCCAAAAACTCGTGACATGCGAAATACCCTGGACGTTTCGGCCGATGCGTAGTCCCTATGCTACGGAATTGGCAGCTCGTTCGCTATCTCGCAGCGGCGAATATCACTCCCGGTCGGAATAACCGAAGGTTCCTGGGGACGGGCGACATCCCCCCCAGGGTGTCGGGCGCGGGATGTCAATCGCCGTGGGGACATCTGCCGGTCGCCGAGTTGACAAGGCCATAGCGAAATCGCAGACTGACAGACGTCGGCCGACGAAACCGTGCTCGGAAGTTCATAGGTGCTGTATGATAACTGTAGATGGACACACCCAAACAATTCCCCAGGGGAGGACGGAAAGATGTCGAAATTGACCGGACGTTTTGCGGTGTTGGCGTGCGTGGTGACGGCATTCGGCATGATGGTCAGCACGGCGCAAAGTGAGGACAAAGGAAAAAAAAAAAAAAAGGGTAAAGAAAAACGGGAGAAACCCGTCAATTTGAAAGTGGGCGACAAGGCGCCCGAGTTCACGAGCGTTGACGACAAGGGTGAGGAATGGAAGTCGGCGGATCATGTCGGCAAGAAGATTCTCGTCGTCTATTTCTATCCCGCCGACTTGACCGGCGGCTGCACGAAACAGGCCTGCGGCTTTCGCGACGACATGGAGAAACTGCAGAGCAAAGAGGTCGAAGTCGTAGGCGTCAGCGGCGATTCGCCGGAGAATCACCAATTGTTCAAAAAGGTGCACGAGTTGAATTTTACGCTGCTTGCCGACGAGAAAGGCGAAGTGGCGAAGGCGTTCGGCGTACCGGTCGGGAAAGGGGGCGTCTTCAAATTTGAACACGAGGGTCAAACCCACGAGTTGACGCGCGGTGTCACCGCGAAGCGCTGGACGTTTGTGATCGATAAGGAGGGCAAGATCGTGCACAAAGACACCTCGGTGAAGGCGCCCGAAGACAGCGAGACCGTCATGGAAGTCGTTGCGAAACTTCAAAAGTAATTCGGACGGAGCGACTCGTGCCCGGACCTTACTGCAAATCCCGCCGCGTCCGTATTGCTGCGACCGCAATTGTGATCGCTGCAGCCGTCGCGGTGCATCCGGCGGCGGCGGGAAAGTTTAATAAGGTCTTAGACGTCGACGACCCCGCCCCGACATTTTCCGAACTGGAGGGAATCGACGGCAAGCGGCACACGTTGGCAGACTACAAGGAGCACGACATTCTCGTGCTCTTTTTTACGGACAATCATTGCCCGGCGTCGCGGCAATATGAACCGCGGCTTAAGGCGCTGCTGCGGGAATTCGACGATGAGCGGGTGGCGGTGGTCGCGGTGAACGTCTCGCGCGATTCGTTGGAGTCGATGCAAGAGCACGCCTCGAAGCGGAAATGGGAATTTGACTATCTCCGCGATCCGTCGCAGGAGACCGGCCGCGCTTATGGGGCGGTGCGGACACCACAGTTTTTCGTACTGGATCGCGAACGGACGGTCGCCTATATGGGGTCGCTCGACAACCACGACGATGCTGCGAAGGCGACGAAGACTTATCTGCGGGATGCCGTCCGCGCGCTATTGGCGGGTAAGCGTCCCGCGCCGGGAGAGACGCTGCAACGGGGCTGCAAGATCGAGTACGACGAAAAAGCGACTGAGTAGGCGGCGCCTCGGGAGACCATTTTTGGCGACGCGTGTCAAGCCCCTTTTATGTGTTTCAGTTGAAATGGCGGCGCGGGGCAATTTTGGCCGAATAGTCGTCTGTTTGTTCCCGGCGCCGCGATTATAATTGAGCTTATAAAAGATCCGGCTATTTTCGCGAACGATGTTGCCCGGCAACGCGTGCGGCTTTTCAGGAAAGCATGAAGTGATGGACGTTGATTTTGCTCGTCCCGATGTGGCGCGGTTGGTGTTTCGGCTGTTTAGCCGGGAACTCCATCCCGAGTTGATCAACGTCTATGCGGCGTCGGTCATCAAAGGGGACGGATTCGAGGCGAAGCTGCAGATCTGTGACGCGGGGCACGTCATCACGTTTGCCCGCAACGGGCAGATGTTGTGCGAGGTGATGACCGGTCGGGAACATCCGCTGCCCAAACGGCGGCGAATCCTGTCACACGGCGTGCACGGGCACCGATGCGAGAGCCTGCAATTTGCCGGCGGGGTGACGTATCACGTGAGCTTCCAACTGGAGGAATTGGAACCCGACGTGTTTCTGCATTTTCACGAGGAGTTGCTCGCGGATTGTGCCAAGGCCCAATTGGGTCACCGCTTTCACGCCGCAAACCGCTTGGCGCCCACGCCGTTGAGTTTTATGGAGACCGAAGTCACCGCCAATCATGTGGTCATTCACGCCTTTCATACGTTCCCGGGCAATTACGGCGTCGTCAAGTCGCAATCGCTGTTCGAGTTGGATTGAGTCCCAGGCTGCGACTTAAAACGAGAGTACGAATTGATAGGTGCGGGTCTCCCGGCCTCGCATCGGTTCCGAGCGAAGGTCTCCCAAACGCCCCGCGATTCTCATTCATCCGCCCGCGGTCAAGAGATCCTCACGCAAAGCCGCCAAGCTCGCAATTTAACGATTGCGCCGCCTTAACGGGGTTCCGCGCCGCCCGAAATTTCTTCACGAGCAGTTTTTCGGAACTTTCGCGGCACGGGCGTCGTCTCAAGCCGTGTGGTTGGGGCAAATGCGGCGATGCGATATTCTATCGCTGTCGACACCCGTCTTTTCAAAGTCAACTTGCATTTCAATAATGAGCTGATCCATGTCTCGGAATTATTATGCGGCGTCGCTGGCGCTAGTTTTGGTTTGTGCCGCCTGTGCCTACGCCGCTCAGGCGACCGTCGTGCCCAAGCAAGACGAGGTTCAAAAGTTGTATAACGAGGGGAACTACAAGGAAGCATACGACGGCTTCCGCAAGCGGGCACTCGATAAGCAGACGGACCCCCGCGAGGTCGGCACCGATTTGTCGATGGGCATTCAGTGCCTGCAGCGGCTCAATCGCGCCAATGAGATCGACAAATTCCGCGAAGAGACCATCGCCGTGCACTCGGAGAATTGGCGTTTGCTCAAGGCCGCCGCACACACGCTGCAATACGGGCCACACTACGGATTCATCATCGCCGGGGAATTCGAGCGCGGAGGGCATCGCGGCGGCGGACAACATGCCAGTTCGCTGCAACGCGACCGCGTGCGGGCCTTGCAGTTGATGCAGCAAGCGCTGCCGCTATTGAACCAAGAGGACTCCAAACCGGAGGTGGCGCAGTTTTACCGTGAGTTCGCCGATATGCTGCTGCAGAATCGCAGCGGCGGCGAGGCGTGGCGGCTGCAGTATTTGACCGACCTGGAGACGCTGCCCGATTATGACGTCGGCGGGCGGTATTACGGCTTCGGCGGGACACAAGGGGCACCGGTCGATGCCGAGGGGAACCCGATCTTTTATCACACGCCGGAAAGTTACGCCGCCTCCCAATCCGACGGTGAGCGTTGGCGGTGGATGTTGTCGCAAGTGGTCGAATTTGCTCCGCAGCGGCGGGCGGAAATCGACACGCTGTTCGCACAGTTCCTCCGCGAGCAGTTCGGCGTAACGACGCTCGCGTATTATTCGGGCTTCTTCGGTCGACAGGACAACGAAGGAGTCGAGAGCGGAACCTATGCGCTGCACACGCTGGGCGAAAACGAAACGATTGCGCGGCTGGCGACCGGCGTCAAACGGTTCACGCTGCCGGACGAATTCAATTTCATCAAGATTTACCAGAACGTTGCCACCTTGCCGGAGGAGCATTATGCCGATAGTGCGTTGACGTCGCTGGCACAGTTGTTTGCCGACCGCCGTCAATATGCACGGTCGGCCGAGTATTGGCGAGAAGGCCTGGAACGGTTCCCCAACCGAAACGCGGCGAACAAGAAGCAACAACTCGAACAGATCGTCGGCAATTGGGGCATGTTTGACGCGTCGGGCGTCCAACCCGCATGGACTGGCGCCGAGGTCCACTTCCGCTCTCGCAACGGCAAACACGTCCACTTCACGGCGCATGCGATTCGCATCCCGGAGTTGCTGGCGGATGTTCAGAAGTACCTGTCCGCCAATCCGCAAAAACTCGATTACAACAAACTGAATATCGACAACATCGGTTATCGCCTCGTTCAGGAAAACGAACGCAAGTACCTGGGACAGCAGGTGGCCGACTGGACGCTCGAACTGGAGCCGCGCGAGAATCACTTTGATAAACGGATCACGGTGACAACGCCGCTGCAGAAAGCCGGCGCCTATTTGCTGACGGCCAAAATGGATGACGGCAACATCAGCCGCATTATCGTCTGGCTTGATGACACGGTGATCGCCAAGAAACAACTCGACGGCAAGGTGCTCTACTTCGTCGCCGACGCGGTCACCGGCAAACCGATTGCAAAGGCCAACTTGGAGTTCTTCGGTTTTCGCCAGGAACCGCTTAAAAACCGCCGCAATCAATTTCGCGTGCTCACCAAGAACTTCGCCGAGTTCACTGACGAAAACGGCTTCGTCACGCCCGACGCCAAACGCCTGCCGCACGACTACACCTGGCTGATCACCGCCCGCACCAAGGACGGCCGGTTTGCCTACTACGGGTTTAACTCGGTCTGGTACGGGCACTACTACGATCAGGAATACAACCAGACGAAGGTATTCACGATCACCGACCGTCCGGTGTACCGGCCGAATCAAACGGTACAGTTCAAGTTCTGGGTGCGGCACGCCCAATATGATCAAGAAGACCGTTCGGCGTTTGCGAATCAACAATTCACCGTCCGCATCACCGACGGAAAAGGGCAACAGGTCTACGAGAAGACGCTCAAGAGCGACGAGTACGGGGGCATCACGGGTGAATATCCACTCCCCAAGGACGCGACGCTGGGCATGTATCAATTGCAAATCGTCGGACGCGGCGTCGGATCGTTCCGCGTCGAGGAATACAAAAAGCCCGAATTTGAGGTGACCGTCGAAGCGCCGGAGGAACCGGTCATGCTGGGCGAAAAAATCACGGCCAAGATCAACGCGAAGTACTACTTCGGCGCACCGGTCGTTAACGCCACCGTGAAGTACAAGGTGCTCCGCTCGGAACACTCGCAGCAATGGTACCCGCCGGGCGTTTGGGATTGGTTTTACGGTCCGGGTTACTGGTGGTTTGGATATGACTACACCTGGTACCCCGGCTGGTACGATTGGGGTTGCAAGCGTCCCGTCGGCTGGTGGTGGCCCGTCCGCCGCGATCCGCCGGAGGTCGTGTTGGAGAACGAAGTCGCAATCGGCGAGGACGGCACCGTTTCGCTGGAGATCGACACCGCTCTCGCCAAGGAGATTCACGGCGACAGCGACCACAGCTACGAAATCACGGCCGAAGTGGTTGACGAATCGCGGAGAACGATCGTCGGTAAGGGGAACGTGCTCGTGGCGCGCAAGCCGTTTAAGGTCTTTACCTGGCTGGATCGCGGTTATTACCGGGTCGGAGACGACATCTTGGCCAGTTTCTCTGCGCACACGCTCGATAACAAACCGGTCCCAGGGACCGGAAAGCTGACGCTGTATCGCGTGACGTATGACGACAACAACCAGCCGGTCGAAACGGTGGAGGAGACGTGGGACGTCGATACCAACGACCAGGGCCGCGCTTCGCAAAAAATCGCCGCCTCGCGAGCCGGGCAGTTTCGGCTGTCGTACAAACTGACCGACGCCGCCGGGCACACGATCGAAGGGGCGTACGTCTTCATCATCCGTGGCGAAGGCTTCGACGGCCGGCAGTTTCGCTTCAACGACGTTGAAGTGATTACCGACAAGCGGGAGTATCAACCGGGCGATACGGTGCGGATGGCGATCAACACCAACCGCTCCGATGCCACTGTGTTACTGTTCATCCGGCCGACCAACGGCGTCTATCTGCCGCCGCAGGTGATTCGCATGGACGGCAAAAGCACGGTCGTCGACGTGGCGGTCGTTAAGAAAGACATGCCGAATTTCTTCGTCGAGGCGTTGACGATCTCCGACGCGCAAATTCACACCGGTGTGCGAGAGGTAATCGTTCCGCCCGAAAAGCGGGTGTTAAACGTGGCCGTCACCCCGTCGGCCGAGTCGTACAAGCCGGGTGAGCCGGCCAAGGTACAGATCAAACTAACGGATATCGCCGGCGAGCCGTTTGTCGGGCCGACGGTGCTCTCTATCTACGACAAGAGCGTGGAATACATCTCCGGCGGGTCGAACGTGCCGGAAATCAAGGAGTTCTTCTGGAAATGGCGTCGGCATCACATGCCGGTCACCGATTCCAATCTCGCACGCTACTTCGGCAATCTGCTGAAGCAAAACGAGGTTGCAATGCAATTTCTCGGCGCGTTTGGAGCGACGGTGGTCGACGAAGTCGCCGATGATGCAGCCGTAACCGGCCGCCGGGGTGCAATGGGGCAAATGCGAGGCCGCGGGCTGGCCAAATCGATGGCGGCACCGGCGGCTGCGGCGCCGCAGATGGAAGCCCGCGAGGGGCTGGCGATGGCTGATGCGGCGCCCGGGGACGCGGCCGGCGGTGAAGGGGAACTTGTGCAGCCGACCGTCCGCACGAATTTTGCCGACACCGCGCTGTGGGTCGGCACCCTGGAAACCGACAAGGACGGTCTGGCCGAGGTCGCGCTGGACATGCCGGAGAATCTCACCGCGTGGAAAATCCGCAGTTGGGCGATGGGCCACGGTACGCAGGTGGGACAAGGGGAATCGGAAGTCGTCACGGCGAAGAACCTGATTGTCCGCCTGCAGGCGCCGCGGTTCTTTGTGCAAAACGACGAGGTGGTCCTCTCGGCCAACGTGCACAACTACCTGGAAACTGAAAAGTCGGTCCGGGTGGAACTCGAGATGGACGGCGAACTGCTCGCACCACAATCCAGCACCACGCAGATGGTCAGCGTGCCGCCTGGCGGAGATGTGCGTGTCGACTGGCGCGTACGGGTGGTCAATCCGGGTGAAGCCACGATCCGCGTTAAGGCACTCACCGATGAAGAATCGGATGCGATGCAGATGACGTTTCCGGTCTACGTGCACGGCATGCTCAAGATGGAGTCCTATGCCGGGGCGCTGCGTCCCGACGAGACGTCCGGAAAATTCACGATCGACGTGCCCGACGCACGCCGCATCAACGAATCGATCCTAGAAATCCGCTACTCGCCAACATTGGCCGGCGCGATGGTCGATGCTCTGCCCTATCTGATCAATTATCCCTATAAAACGACCGAAAGCACGCTGAACCGGTTTTTGCCGACGGTCATCACGCAGAACATTCTGCTGCGGATGAATCTGAACCTCGAAAAAATCCGCGAGAAACGGACGAACCTCAATGCGCAAGAACTCGGCGACGATGCCGAGCGGGCAGAGCAATGGAAACGCTACGATCGCGAGCCGGTCTTTGACCAGGACCTGCTCCGCGAGATCGTGGCCGAAAATCTCGAGGCGCTGACCGAAATGCAACTCGCCGACGGCGGTTGGGGCTGGTTCTCCGGTTGGGGCGAACATTCGTACGCCGACACGACCGCCAATGTCGTCCGGGGATTGCAATTGGCCAAGGCCAACGACGTCGCCCTGGTGCCGGGAGTCTACGAACGGGGCGTGGAATGGCTGAAGCGGTATCAGGACCAGCAGATTGAACTGCTCAAAAATGCCGAAGCGAACAAGAAGCCTTATAAAACCCATGCCGACAATCTCGACGCGCTGGTCTACATGGTGCTCGTCGACGCCGACGTTGCCAGCGGCGACATGCGGACCTACCTGTATCGTGATCGCACGAAGCTGTCGGTGTACGGTATGGCGTTGTTCGGGCTCGCATTGGAAAAACAACAACAGGACGAACAGTTGGCAATGATCATACGGAACATCGAACAGTAACTAGTTGAGGACGACGAAAACAAGAACGCTTACATGAATCTGACAA
>CALFYU010000236.1 GCA_937952455.1 uncultured Planctomycetaceae bacterium | reverse complement strand
CCATGATCGGCGCGGAACGCTTGCACGACAAGGCCGAACAGCTTGAGCATTTCACCAACCGTGATCTACGCGACGAACTCGATGCCGCGACCGGCGCTCCCGCCAATGACCCGCACGGAACGCCCATTCCCGGCGAGCCACCCGAAGGGCGATAGTTGAGTATTACCGACGTCGGTTCGACAAAGCCCACAGGATCTGTGTGCGCCAACGTCGCACCGGACATTCGCGGTCGAAATTCAGAATTGACCTGAAACACCATGGAATCTGTACGTGGTGTTTGTACACTTTGACGAGAATGACCATTGCGCTGTTGATCCGGCGAAACTTCCTTCGATCATATCCGCGGAGTGCGGTCCAACGATGAATCAAAATGTGGAACAGGATCGGCTGGCCGAGCATAATGCCGGCAAAGTCGATTGGAAGCGGTGGGGAACCTACTTGAGCGATCGCGCCTGGGGGACCGTTCGCGAAGATTACAGCGCCGATGGTGACGCCTGGAATTATTTTCCACACGACCATGCACGGAGCCGCGTCTATCGCTGGAACGAAGACGGCATCGGCGGGTTTTGTGACGACAAACAGCGCATTTGTCTGGCGGTTGCGTTTTGGAACGAAAAGGATCCGATTCTCAAAGAGCGGATGTTCGGGCTGAGCAACCTGCAGGGAAACCACGGCGAGGACGTGAAGGAATACTACTTCTTCCTCGACGGCACGCCGACGCATTCCTACATGAAGATGCTCTATAAGTATCCGCAGGTGGAGTATCCGTACGAGGAGTTGGTCGAGGTCAATGGCCAGCGCGATCAGTCGCAGCCGGAGTACGAACTGTTTGACGCGCTTCAGGACACGTTTTTGGCGAACCGCTATTTCGACGTGTTCATTGAATATGCCAAGGCCGGTCCCGAGGAAATCCTGTGCCGGATTACCGCCGTGAATCGCGGGCCGGATGCGGCACCGATTCACATCTTGCCGCACCTGTGGTATCGCAACACTTGGTCCTGGGAGCCGGATGCCTTCAAACCGGCCATCCAACAAGTCGGCCCCGGAGCGGCAACAACGTCGCATCCGAAGACCGCCGATCGCGCCTGGCACGTCCGGGCCTCAAATGGACAACCGGTGGAGTTGTTATTTACCGAAAACGAAACAAACTTCCGTCGTGTCGACAATTCGAAGAACCTCTCGCGGTACGTCAAAGACGGGATTCATGATTTCGTTGTGAATGGGAATCACGATGCCGTCAATCGCGATCGCGGCAGCAAGTTGGCGGGGCATGCCCATGCCGTTGTGCCGCCGGGGGAAGAGTTCGTCGTGGAAGTCCGCTTTTCTCCGGACTTGCGGACGAACCCGTTTGACGACTTCGACGCCGTATTCGCCTCCCGCCTGGCCGAGGCGGACGCGTTTTATGAGTCTCTGCGGCCGCCGACACTCACGGACGATGCACAATTGGTCGCCCGTCAGGCGTTCGCCAGTCTGCTGTGGTCCAAACAGTACTATCACTACGACGTCTATCGTTGGTTGAAGGGGGATCCGCTGCAGCCGACGCCGCCGGAGTCGCGTTGGAAGGGGCGCAACTGGCGCTGGAAGGAACTGCACAACGCCGACGTGATCCTGATGCCCGACACGTGGGAATATCCATGGTACGCCGCTTGGGATTTGGCTTTTCATTGCATCGCGATTTCCCACATCGACCCCGAGTTCGCCAAACAGCAACTGTTGATGATGGGGTACGAATGGTATCAACATGCCAACGGGCAGTACCCGGCCTATGAATGGAACTTCGACGACGTCAACCCGCCGGCGCTCTGTTGGGCGGCATGCGGGGTCTATCAAATCGAATTTGAGCAAACCGGCGGCGGCGACACGACGTTTCTGAAACAGATGTTCCAAAACGGGATGCTGAACTTCAGCTATTGGGTCAATCGCAAGGACGAGGGAGGCCGCGACGTGTTTGGCGGCGGGTTCCTGGGGATGGACAACATCGGGTGTTTCGATCGCGACAAACCGCTCCCCGACGGCGGCCAACTTGAGCAAAGCGACGGCACGAGTTGGATGGCTCTGTACTGTGCGACCATGTTGAATATCGCGGCGGAGTTGGCCGTTGAGGAGCCGTTTTATGAAAACATGGCGATCAAATACTTCGAGCATTTCCTGTACATCGCCCATGCGATGACCAATATTGACGGCGCCGGCATCGACTTGTGGGATGAGCAGGACGAATTCTTTTATGATGTGATTCTGCTGCCGTCAGGCGAGACAACCCCGCTGCGCATCCATTCGATGGTCGGACTCGTTCCCCTGTTTGCCGTTTTTGTGGCCTCGGCGCAGCGCACCGAGAGTTGGCACAATTTCCGGAAATGGGCGAAATGGTTCCTGGAAAATCGTCCCGACTTGTTAAAGCACGTTGCGCCAGTCAAGGAGCCGAGCGAAAACGGCTCCCACATTTTGGCCATCCTCTCCACTGACCGTCTGACGGCATTGCTACGGAGAATGCTCGACCCGGACGAGTTCCTGTCGGATTATGGCATCCGCTCGGTCTCGCGCTATCATCTGGAACATCCCTACGAATTCGAGGCGGGCGGACAACAGTTTGAGGTCAAATACACCCCGGCGGAATCCGACAGCCGGCTCTTCGGCGGGAACTCCAATTGGCGGGGGCCGATTTGGTTTCCGGTGAATTACACAATCGTCCGGTCTCTGCATGAATTCTCGCGGTACTACGGCGACAGCTACAAAGTCGAATGCCCGACCGGATCGTCGCAGTGGATGACGCTGGACGAAGTCGCCGGCGAATTGGCGCAGCGGCTGACCGGCATCTTTCGCCGCGATCCGGAAAAAAACGATCGCCGGCCGGTCTTCGGCCAGAACGAGTATTTCCAAACCGATCCGCACTGGCGGGACTACGTGATCTTCTCGGAATATTTTCACGGCGACACGGGGGCGGGCGTTGGAGCCAGTCATCAAACGGGCTGGACGGCGCTGGTGGTCTCGCTGCTCTATGAATATTGGAAACAACATGAGCGCGGTTAGAACCGCCGCCGGTCACTCACATCCGATCGGCGCGACCGTTCTTGACGGCGGAGTGAATTTCTGCCTGTACTCAAAACATGCAACCGGCGTCGAATTGCTCTTGTTCGACGCTGCGGCGGATGCCGAGCCCGCGCACACGATCGCACTCGACCCCGAGACGCACCGCACCTATCACTATTGGCACGTGTTCGTCAAGGGAATTGCGGCCGGACAGTTGTACGGCTACCGCGTCTCCGGACCGGACCGTTTTGATTTGGGACTGCGGTTCGACAATCAAAAGCTACTCGTCGACCCCTACACGCTGGCAACGGCTAACACCGATCGCTACGACCGATCACGCGCCGCAGCAGCGGGGCACAACCTCGCTACCGCCATCAAGAGCGTCGTCGTCGATCCGGCGGCGTACGATTGGGAAGGGGACGTCCCGCTTGAGCGGCAGTTCGTTGATGCGGTGATTTATGAAATGCACGTCGCCGGTTTCACGCGGAACCCGAACTCCGGCATTGCGGCAAAAAGACGCGGCAGCTATGCCGGGCTGATCGAAAAGATTCCGTATCTCGTCGATTTGGGTGTAAAGACCGTCGAACTGATGCCGGTGCAGCAGTTCGACGCTCAAGCGGCGCCGACCGGGACCAACTACTGGGGCTACCAGCCGATCGCCTGGTTCGCGCCGCACGCGGCCTACAGCTCGCAGGCCGGCCCATTAGGGCCAATCAACGAATTTCGCGATATGGTCAAAGCACTGCATCGCGCGGGCATTGAAGTCATTCTCGACGTCGTGTTCAACCACACGGCCGAAGGGGGCACGAGCGGACCGACGCTGTCGCTGCGGGGGATCGACAATCCGACGTACTACATCCTCGATGCGGACGACCCGTCCAAGTACGTCGACGACACGGGCTGCGGCAACACCGTCAGCGGCAACAACTCCGTCGTGCGATTGATGATTCTGGATTGCTTGCGGTACTGGGTCGAGCACATGCACGTCGACGGCTTCCGTTTCGATTTGGCGGCGAGTCTCTCGCGGGATGAAAAAGGTCGGCCGATGGACCGCCCGCCGATTTTGCTCGACATCGAAGTCGATCCCGTACTCGCCGGAACGAAAATCATTGCCGAAGCGTGGGACGCCGCCGGCCTGTACCAGTTGGCCAATTTTGGTGAAGACCGGTGGGCGGTCTGGAATGGTGCCTTTCGCGATCACGTCCGGCGTTTCGTCCGCGGCGATGCCGGCACAGTCAGCGCATTGGCCGATAATCTGGTGGCGAGTGCGAACATGTTTAACCACACACAACGGCTCCCCAGCCGCAGCGTGAATTTCATCACCGCCCACGACGGTTTCACGCTTAACGATCTGGTCAGCTATGACGGCAAACACAACGCCGCCAACGGTGAAGACAACCAAGATGGATCCAACGACAATTTCAGTTGGAACTGTGGCATCGAGGGGCCGACGGCTGATGAGCAGATCGAGAAACTGCGGCGGCAGCAGATCAAGAATCTGTTGACGATCCTGTTGATGTCCGAAGGCCGGCCGATGCTGTCGATGGGAGACGAAGTCCGCCGCACGCAGCAGGGCAACAACAATGCCTATTGCCACGACAGCGCCCTCGCTTGGTTCGACTGGGACGACGTCGAGCGGCATGCGGACACCCTGCAATTCGTTCGCGGCCTACTGGAATTTCATCAGGAATCGGAGATTTTTCGGGACCGCTCGTTCTGGGGCGAGCCGGATAACACCATGATCAAATGGCATGGTGTGAAATTGGAGCAGCCGGATTGGGGCAAAGATTCGCACGCACTGGCCTACGAATTGCGCAACGAATTCTCCGGCGAGCACATTCACGTTATACTCAACGCCTATTGGGAGCCGTTGATGTTTGAATTACCGGCGACGGCTCAGGGGCGTCATTGGCGGCGGTTGGTCGATACCGGCTTGGAACCGCCGCAGGATTACGCGGCGCCGCCGGCGGGACTTGTCGACGGACAACGGCATTATGCATGTCAGGCCCGGACAACGGTGGTTTTAGTGAGCTTGACTGACTAGGACTTTCGAGGGAGCGGAGTTATGGCGGAAGCGTTCGACGTGATTATTATCGGCACCGGCGCAGGAGGCGGCACGCTGGCCCGGCATCTTGCTCCCTCCGGGAAACGCATTCTCCTGCTGGAACGCGGCGGCTGGCTCAAGCGCGAGCCAGAAAACTGGATGTCGGAAGAGGTCTTCGTCAAAAACCGCTACGTCTCCACCGATATCTGGCACGACAAGCACGGCGAACCGTTTCAACCGGGTGTGCATTACTTTGTCGGCGGCGCGACGAAGATGTACGGCGCCGCCCTGTACCGTCTGCGGGCCGAAGACTTCGGCGAACTGCGACACAAAGACGGCATCTCACCGGCATGGCCGATCGGTTATGACGAACTGGAGCCGTACTACACGCAGGCGGAGCAGATGTATCATGTCCACGGCGCGCGGGGCGAGGATCCCACCGAACCACCGGCGAGCGCGCCGTATCCGCACCCGCCCGTTTCGCACGAACCGCGGATCGCCAAACTGGCCGACGATCTGGCAAAGGCGGGATACCGGCCGTTTCATTCCCCCTGCGGGATCATGCTCGACGAAACGCGAATGCCGTTTAGCCGCTGTGTTCGCTGTATCGATTGCGACGGGTTTCCTTGTCTGGTGCACGCCAAGAGCGATGCCGAAGTGCTCGGCGTACGACCGGCGCTGGAACATGACAACGTCACACTGCTAATCGACGCACAAGTGCTCAAACTGGAAACCAACCCCGCCGGCACTGCCGTGACGCGAGTGGTGGTGAACCGGGAAGGACAACAGGAACAGTACGAGGCGGGGGTCGTGGTCGTCGCCTGCGGTGCGGCGAATTCGGCCAAGCTGCTGTTGATGTCGGCCAATGACAAACATCCCCGCGGCTTGGCGAACGGGTCGGATCAAGTCGGCCGCAATTATATGTTCCACAACAGCCAAGCTGTGTTGGCGCTCTCGAAGGAACCCAATCCCACCCAGTACCAGAAGACGCTGGGGCTGAACGACTTCTATTTCGGGATGGAGGGCTATGAGTTTCCCATGGGCAACATCCAGATGGTCGGCAAGTCGCAAGCCCCCATGTTCCGCGGTGAAAAGCCGATTGAAACGGCGCTGGCTCCGCAATGGTCACTGGAGATGATCGCGAAGCACGCCGTCGATTTCTGGCTCTCGACCGAAGACCTGCCGCGCCCGGACAATCGGATCACCGTCGACGCCGCCGGCAATATCACGTTGAATTACACTCGCAGCAACGAAATCTCGGCGCAGACGCTATACCACAAGCTCAAGTCGATGTTGAATCATTTGGACATGCATGACCATTTGATTCCGCGGAATATATATATGAAGAACGAAATCGACATCGGCGGCGTCGCCCACCAAGCCGGCACCTGCCGCTTCGGCCGCGATCCAAACACGTCGGTTCTCGATACGAACTGCAAGGCGCACGAACTCGACAACGTGTATGTCGTGGACACCAGTTTTTTCCCCAGTATCGGCGCAGTCAATCCGGCGCTGACGGCCATGGCCAATGCCCTCCGCGTTGGTGATCATCTGCTGGAGCGGATTTGATCGCTGCCGACGCGATGCTATTTTCGTGAGCAAATTACTCAACACGTTCAAGGAGTTTTCAGGATGAGTCTTAAAGGAAAAATCGCCATCGTGACCGGCGGGAATAGCGGCATCGGGATGGCGATCGTGTTGGAACTCGCCCGGCAGGGAGCGAATGTCGTCATCGACTATGTCGCGCATCCCGAAGCGACCGAGGCGCTCGAGAAACAAGTCGCTGCGTTGGGCGAACAGGCGATCGGGGTCGACGCCGATGTGAGCAAAGTCGCCGATTTGGAAAAGCTCATCGCCGCCGCCGTCGACAAGTTCGGACGCGTCGACATCATGGTCAACAACGCCGGCGTGGAGACCCGCACGTCGGTGCTCGACACGACCGAAGCGCAATACGAAAAAGTCTTAGAGATCAATCTCAAGAGCGCTTTTTTCGGGACACAAATCGCCGCCAAGCAGATGATCAAACAAGGCGATGGTGGCCGGATTATCAACATCACTTCGGTACACGAAGACTGGCCCATGCCGGGCAACGCCGCCTATTGCCTCTCC
>CALFYU010000235.1 GCA_937952455.1 uncultured Planctomycetaceae bacterium | reverse complement strand
CTGTCCAATCCGCCCGGCATTGATGAACAATTGCAGCGGGACTCGTTGGACGTCATCACGCAGTTGAATAAGCAGCGGCAACAACAAACCGGCGATCCGGAGATTGCGACGCGGATCAATTCCTTCGAGATGGCCTACCGCATGCAATCCAGTGCGCCGGAATTGCTGGACCTGACAGACGAGTCGCAGCATATTCTCGAAATGTACGGCGCCGAACCGGGTGTTCCGTCGTTTGCGATGAACTGCCTGCTGGCGCGGCGGATGGTCGAGCGCGGCGTGCGGTTCATCGAGTAGTTCCACGAGTCTTGGGACCAACATGGCGGACTGGTGAAGGACCTCAAGGCAAATTGCCTGGACACCGAACAAGCCTGTGCTGCTTTGTTCAACGGCCTCAAACAGCGCGGATTGCTCGACGACACGCTGGTGATCTGGGGCGGCGAATTCGGCCGCACGCCGATGGTCCAAGGCAGCACCGACGGGCGGGACCACCATCCCAACGCCTTTTCGATGTGGCTGGCCGGAGGCGGCATCAAAGGAGGCGTGACGTTAGGCACGAGCGACGATTTCGGATTTAACATCGTGGACGATCGCGTACACGTCCACGATCTGCACCGCACGATCTTGCACCTGCTGGGCTTCGATGGCAACCGCTTCACATTCCGCTACCAAGGCCTTGACCAACGGCTGGTCGGCGTCGAGCCGACGCGCGTGGTGACTGAAATCCTGGCTTAACAGTCCTTCGAACGAGGGTGCCACGGGCGGCTTGCCCGCCAGTGCAAACGGTGCGAGTCGCAACACACCGTGAGTCAATCCAGCAACGGTACTCGGTGTCATCGCAGTTCATGCGTGACGGGCCAACTGGCGCGGGTTTCGTCTTCGTAAAGTCCCATCTTTTCCAACGGCAGTTGTTCGAAGCCGAGTCCCCAGGCCGGCGAGTTCGCTTCGAGTGCGAAATCGACGGCCCGCGGTGACTGCCCCGCACCGATCCGCTGCGGTGTCTTAAAGTGAGGATCGCTGTCGACAAGGTTGTTTTCGATTGTCTGGTATTGTCGCGCCTGATCGTACACGCCGTCCCATTTACCGCCGAATGAGACGTTGCCCACCACCCGGTTGCCGCGCGGGGCCGCGGGCTCTTCCGCCAATATGTTAGCGAGTCCCGGATAGCGCGCGCGGTAAGGGGGCTGGTTGTAGCGAATTCCCGAGAGGGTTCCCTGCTCGCGGCCCTCCTTGATCCATTGGTCCGCATGGTCGTGTGCCCAACCGAGTGCGCGGGCGTCGATGTGCAGTGCGGGATTGCAATCCACGAACAGATTATTTTTGACCACGCAATCACGGCCGCCGCCGATGAAGGCGGCCCGCGTGACGCGGTAGAACAGATTGCCCGAGATCTCCGTCCCGCAGAACATATCGTCGAGATAGACACCCACGCAGCCGCGGCCCTCGAAGCCGTTGATGTGGTGCAGATAATTTTGGCGGATCACCGTTCCCCGCATCGTCCAATTGCGGCCCGTATAAATTGCGCCCGCGTCGTTCGACTCGTAACAGACACTGTGAATTTCGTTGAACTCGATGACGTGGTCATTGCCGCCGAAACCCATGCCCATGTGCGGCGCGTTGTGAATCAGATTGTGAGAGGCACGGTTGCCGACGCCTTGTAACGTGATGCCGGGTTGATAGACACGATTCACGCGGGCGTAGTGGTGGACATGGTTATTTTCGGCAAAGTGCCCGGCGGGCGTGAGCGTGGTGCGGTCGCCGCCGGTCAAAGAAATACCGCCGCCTCCCATCTCCGACAGATCGCAGCCGACGACGCCGTGCCGCGCGCCGCCGGAAACCTGTACGGCCCAGCCGCCGACGTTGCGAATCGTGCAGCCCACGATGCGGTTATCGCTGCCGCCGGACATGGTGATCGCCGTCCCGCGCGTTCCTTCGAGCGTGAAGCCCCGCCACGTGACGTGCGACACGTCCTTCATCGTGATCAAGGCGGGAATCACCGAGACCACGGCTTCACTGTCATCGACCGGCGAGGGGGGCCAGAAGTAGAGCGTGCCGCGCTCACGGTCCACGTACCATTCGCCCGGTTGATCGATCTCGGAGAGGAGATTGAACCCGTAGAACCATTGCCCGTTGCGATAGCCGTATCCGTGATACGGCGGCACGACTTCAATGGAATGCTGCTCGGTGTTGATCGATTTGATCTTGTGCCGTTGATCGGACCAGTCCCAGAACCAATACCCATGCACCCAGGCATCCGGTTCATCGACCCAACGGCCGGGGCGGTCGCCGTCGTAAGCGAAAATGCCTTCGGCACAACCCTTAGTCCCCCGCACGTCAACCTCGGTCGCGCCCAGGACATCCACGATCTTGGCAAATTCCTCGTTCGGCCAGCGCGAGAGCGTCATGGCCTGCCCGCCAAAGAACAACTCGATCCCGCCGCCCGCCGGCGAACCGAAATCGGTGACTCCGAGCGACTTCAAGTCGGCGCTCACGATGTGTTCTCGCGCCGCTGCCGGGAGCTGCGCCAACACCTGTTTGTCCTCGACGCGATTCCATCCTCGCACGACCTTGCCCCCTAGAAATCGCACCTGTTTGCCGGGCGCGGCGCGGTAAACAATCGGGGCTTCACTGGTTCCGCTGTCTTCGGTGATCAGTTCAAGCGGCGATTCGAAGGCGTAGGTCCCCTCCCCCACCAGGACGGTGGCTCCGTCAGGTAACTGCTTCTTACCGCGCAGTTCGCGAAGGAGATCCCGAGCCCTCGCCAGCGTGGCCAGCGGACCGTCGGTTTGGGCGGCATTGGGAAGAGCGCTCCGCCCAGACCAAGTGTCGTTGCCTTTTTGCGAGACGTAAATTCGGACCGGATCAGCAAAGCCTGGGTGAGTGAGCGTCAAGACCAACGTCAAGCATATGCATCCACTCAGCAGGCGAGAAAATTGACAGCTCATCCTAGTTTGCCTCTCAATCGTGTTCCACGACTCTCGGCGTCATATCGGTTGTTTCCGCCGATACGGCCGTTTCGTCCAGAATCGACGACCGGTTGTTGATTGTCAATCGAATGCCCCTGGATATCGGCCTGCTGGAATATCGTCCCAGCCTAGTCTTGCCACCGGCACGGGATAAAATGCATCGGTGGGCATTTTCGCAGCTTGTCAGTTCACAGCCGAACTTCTTACAACTGTTTCAAAACCCTCTGGTGCGTCACACCCACACTCTTATGACAACTTCGCAAACAGGCGCAACCGGGTTTTGAAACCGGTTCTAGAAACCTACCGCTCTATGTGGACCATCGAACTCATCGTCGTCTTCGCGATGATTGCCTTCAACGGCGTGTTTGCCGCCTATGAGATCGCGCTTGCGTCGGTGGGAATGGGCCGCTTGCACACGCTGGCCGGCGAGCGCCGCCGCGGCGCGGCCGCTGCACTTCAAATGAAAGAGCGGATGGAAGGCAGTTTGGCTGTCGTACAGCTCGGCATCACCTTGGTCGGCGCCACGGCAGCAGCCACCGCCGGCGCGGGGTCCGAAGAATCAATCGAGCCCCTTCTCCGCAGTTGGGGCATCTCCGTCGGCGTGGCCCAATTTCTCTCGATCGCGATCGTGGTCGTTCCGTTGACGGTGTTCACCATCATTTTGGGAGAACTCGTTCCCAAAGTCTTCGCTCTGCGAAACAAGGAGTGGGTGTGTTTGCAGTTGTCGCCCCTCATGAAATGGTTCTCCTACAGCGTCTGGCCGGCGGTCAAGTTTTTGGAATGGGCCGTCAACGGCATCATGACGTGGGGCGAGCGGAGAAATGCTTCCGGCGGCGAAAATAAAACCGAAGAAGCGGTGCGCCACGAGATACAGGGCGCGGCCACGCATGCGCGCATTTCTCGGACGATCGGACATCGCGAAGAAGGGATCATCGTCAGTGCCTCCCGGCTGGCCGCGACGCCGGTGCGGCACGCCATGCTTCCGGCCGAATACATCGGTATGCTGACTGCCGAGCAATCCCTCTCAGACGCCTTGGTCGCCGCCCATCAGGAGATGCACACGCGTCTACCCGTCACCGAAGAAGAAGGAGACCCGCAGCGGATTATCGGCTATGTCAACTTCAAAGATATCGTGGCCGCCCTGCGCATTTCGCCGAAAGATCCTTCACTCCGCAACTTAATCCGCCCATTGCACCGCTTCGACGCCGACATGTCATTGGCCGATTGCCTGGAGCACCTGATTCGTGAACGCAATCACATCGCCCTGGTGCAGGCGGACAAAGGACCCATTGTCGGCATGATCACAATGGAGGACATTCTTGAAGAACTCGTGGGCGAAATCCACGACGAATTCGACCGCATGCCCACACACTTGACGTCGGCTGGTCCCGGATGGGTTGCCGGCGGATTCGTCTCGCTGAATCATCTCCGCGAATCTACCGGCATCGAACTTCGTCCCCTGAACGAAAAACCGATCTACACCCTCAATGATTGGATCGTCGAGCGCCTTGGCCGCCCGCCCCGCGGCGGCGATGAAGTCGAGGGGGATAACTGCCGCATCCTCGTGCGTAAAGTCCGACACGTGCTGGTGCAGGAGGCCTACCTTCAGAAACGGGAACCGGCCGCTGCAGAAACTCCGTGATTCCGTGAGCGGCGCCGCTGGCCGGCGGATCGAACTCGCTGCCCCCAGTCGCGACCGGGTTCAAAACGCAAAGTAGTCCTCGGGAACGGTCTCGGTGGGCCGCCAGTCGATTTCGCCGGCTTGTGCGCCTTTGTATTTGAGCAGAATCTCGCTCATCTTGTCCTTATCCAGCTCCGGCTGCTTCAGCTTACTGTGATTGACCCATTCGTCGACCGCCGTGGCATCGAGTTCGCCGCTTTTCGTCAGGCCGATCACCAGCACCAAGATGTGTTTGCAGATCGAACCGCGGAGCCCCCCGCAGGGATTCAGGTTTTGCGTGCAACAAGCGAATTGCCCCTCGCTGGAAAGCGAACAGGAATAGACAAGGTCACTGTCGGTCTGGCTCTTGACGACGCCGGCCAGGCTGTCGGCGGCGATTTCAGAAAAGAGTTGAAACGAGTCCGCCTTGAGCATTCTGGTGGCCTTTTTGAGCCGCGAGGCATCGGTGATTTCGCCCAGCCGCTCCATGAAGCTATCAAAATCCAGCGGGCCTTTGGCCGGTTTGTTCTGCGAGCGTTCATGCGGCGGCAGCCCTCCGCCAACCCACGTCAGCTTCTGCAGTTGATCGGCGGTGATTGACGTGGGAAATTTCGTCTTTTCATCGTAGTAACAAACCTCGAGCTTCACGGCGTCGAGCTTTGCGGTTGACAGGTCGATCCCCCGGAGGTCGACCTGTTGGATCGTGGCGCCACTAAAAACCGTCTTGTCGGTATTGGCGCCGGTTAGTTCGGTAGCGACCAGCTTGGCCTTGGAAAAATCGGCGGCCGTCAAATCGGCGCCACGGAGGTTTGCTCCTTTGAGCTTCGCCGACTTCAATGTGGCGCCGGACAGGTTCGCTTTGCGCAATGCGGTCCCTTCTAAATCGGCGCCGCTGAGATCGGCGTTGGACAGATCGCTGTCGGAAAAGTCCAGCCCCGCCAGTTTGATTTTCTTAAGACTGCGCCCCGCCAATTTGCACTTCTTAAACGACGGCGGATTGGTACTGCCGTTGAGCTTGCGGCGATTAAACGGCGCCACTCGCCCCGCTTCCAACTCGGCGAGAATCGCCTTTCGCAATTTCGCAGCTTCCGCTTTGGCTTCCTTTTGAGCTTGGGCGATCTCTTCTTTGGTTTGCGGCTGTTTGCCGATGACTTCGCAGAAGGCGGCGTAAATGAGCTGTTTAAGTTCGGCTGGCTTGAGCGGGCACTTGGAGGTTTTGGTTTTTATCGAGCCCGGGTCGACGTCGGTCATGCCGGATTCGATGATGGCGCCGAGCAAGTTTCTGCGGATGTCGTCGTCGGACGCCTTGAAGCCGTAGAGATAAGTCCACTGCCTGACATCTGACCCGCTTTTCGCGGATCTATATTGGATGTCGACTCCAGTTTCCTTAGCAAATCGTAGCTCCGCTTCTGATCCGTTGCCGATGGAGTAAGTCAGCACGAACTCAAGGCGTCCTGATTTTACAGCCATGTTCATCAATGTTTCTATTTGCTGAAAAGTCGCAGCATTCCATATGGTAGACGCGGAGGTTCCTTCAATTTGCGCGAGTTGCGCGTCATTGACGCGTGCAAATAATATTTGGCACTTATTAAACGAGCACTCAGTATGGCTGGAGTCAACGAAATCGATGAGACGACCTTTGCAACTGACGAATTGGCAATTGATCAACTCGCAGTCGTCGAATACAAGATCGCCAAAATCGAGCTTATTGAACTTGACGTCTTGAAAGCGGCATTTTGCGAATCGGGCGGTGGACAACTCGCTGTTGGTGAATTCCACTTCGGAGAAAACACACGATTCGAAGACGAACTTTCCCGGGACGTGGACCTCAGCATCCCGCGTACTGCAACAAATATTGTCAAAACTCGTTCGGAATATCGTTGAGTCGATGATGTAAGTCCCTCGATCATCTGGCCGCAAACGGAGTTCTTTAAATTTCGAATCGTGGAATTCACAACCATTCACGACAAAGAGAGATACGTCGGTGAGACTCACTTGGTCGAACCGACATTTCATTGCAGCGGCAAACTCAATGTTCTTGCCTCGAAAATTGCTGACGCTGCATTCGATAAGATTCCCGAACTGAACATTGTCGAATTGGCCACCTTCAAAACTACAATTCTGAATCGGTTGCCAACTCATGTGGCCGAGACATACGTGTCTCAGAGTGCTTTTCTTAAACGCACAGAACTCAAAAAAAAGGTTCTGCACGACGATCGGTTGCTCCTCATTTGCCACCCATTGCAGACGGCTGAGCGACATTCCACGAATGTTGATCGGACTCCGAAACAACCATCCACAAGATGCTAAACAATTTAATCGCGGCCAATACTTGTGATCGGTCAAGATTTCTTCCCAGTCATCATTCGCTACCGTGACCAGGGACGTCAGATCATC